>JAQBPS010000062.1 GCA_028287415.1 Bacillota bacterium
ACGATGGGCCTGAAGCGCGTCTTTGCCCTCACCTACCAGCAGGGCTTCTTTGAGAAGTGCGCATTCACCGTGGTGCAGAAGGAGACGCTGCCACAGAAGGTATACTCCGAGTGCATTCATTGTGACAAGTTCTATAAATGCGATGAGATCGCCATGATTCGGCTGCTGGTGCCAGCGGAGGAGCTGGCTGTCGATGATGGTTTCGAGATTCCGCTCGTCGCCATGCCCACATGGCAGAAGGGGTAGTGAGCATGCAGGAGATGATGGGCGGCGTAACCGCTCCGACAGGGTTCATGGCGTCGGGCGTCACTGCCGATATCAAGGGCAAGGGCGGCACGAAAAAGGATGTCGCCGTGATCTTCTCCCGGGTGCCGTCCGCGGCAGCCGGTGTATACACCACCAACAAGGTCAAGGCCGCACCGGTCGTGCTCACGCAGGCGCGCACCGCCATGGGCCGCCTCCAGGCAATCGTGATCAACTCCGGGAACGCCAACGCCTGCACGGGCGATCAGGGCATGCAGGACGCCATCGCCATGGGCGAGCTGGCCGCCCGGGGCCTCGGGCTTGAGCCGGAGGCGGTCGGCGTCGCTTCGACCGGGGTGATCGGCGTCACCCTGCCGATGGATCGGGTCAAGGCGGGCATTGCCCAGGCGGCGGCTGCGATCACCGCGGAGGGCGGGCAGGCTGCCGCTGAGGCGATCATGACGACCGACACGGTTGACAAGCAGTATGCCGTCCGGCTAGATCTGGGCGGGGTGGCGGTCACCATCGGGGCGATGGCCAAGGGCTCGGGCATGATCCACCCGAACATGGCGACCATGCTGGGCGTGGTCACCACGGACGCAGCGGTCGATCCCGCAGCCCTCCAGCTGGCCCTGAAGGCCGCCACGGAGAAGTCTTTCAACATGATCACTGTCGATGGCGACATGAGCACGAACGACTGTGTGATCCTGCTGGCGAACGGGCTGGCGAAGAACCCGAAGGTTGTGCTGGGCACCATGCTCTACGACACCTTCGCGATGGCGCTGGAGCAGGTGCTGATCCACCTGGCGAAGCGGGTCGCCCGGGACGGCGAGGGCGCCACGAAGCTAATGGAGATGCGGGTCAAGGGGGCACCTTCGGCCGCAGATGCGCGCATGGCGGCCAAGGCAGTCTGCGGCAGCATGCTGACGAAGGCGGCTGTCTTCGGTGCGGATGCCAACTGGGGCCGCGTGCTCGCTGCCCTGGGCTACTCGGGTGCCGAGTTCGACCCGGGCAAGGTCGACCTGTGGCTGGGCGACCTCCAAATGATGAAGGCCGGGGCGCCGGTCCCCTTCAGCGAGGCGGAGGCGGCGAAGGTGCTGGCGGGCGATACTGTCATCTTCACGGCTGACCTGCACAGTGGCGGTGCTGAGGCCACTGCGTGGGGCTGTGACCTGACTTACGACTATGTGAAGATTAACGGGGACTACCGGACGTAAGGTTGAGAATGGGCATTTTTTATCGCGGATTACGCAGATAGGGAACACGAGCTTTGCATGGATTTTTCTTGTGGGGATCCGCTTGTAGGTCGGGACTTGGGTGTTCAAATATTATATTTTTAACACCCCAGTCCCGACCTCAAAGGCGCTCCGCTGAGAAGTAGCTCATGAATAAATCATTTTATAGCCACGGATTTCACAGATTACACTGATTCGGATATAAATATATAAAAAAACATTTTCACCCGGTCATCTGTGTTTGGATCCCGAATCCGTGGAATCTGTGAAATCCGTGGCGATATAAAACGCCCGCGCCCCCACACCCGATCCCGGTTGTGGGGGCGCTTTCGTCATGCTTCAACCCCCCGCTACAGGCGGGAAGATCGCCAGGGGATCGCTGTTGCGCACCCGGGTATCCAACCCTTGAAGGTCGCGGATGAGGCGCCCGTTGACCATGATGTTGACGTGTTGCTGGAGTTCTGGGCTGTCCGGCTGGAGGATATGGGCCCGCAGTAGGGGCGCCTCGGCGAAGAGCGCTTCGAGGGCGTCCGCCACCGTGGCGCCGTCAGGCACCGTGATCATTAGCTTGCTGCCGGCGCCCAGCGCCTGAAAGGTGGCAAACAGTTTGACCAGCACGGTCAGCTGATCTCCAGTTCCTTCAGCTTCTGCTCGGTCACGACGCCGTCCTCCCAGCCCCGGGCGGTGTAGTACTCCTTGAGCATGACGTCCAGCTGAGAGAGCATGCCCTCGCTGCCGCCGGTACCGGGCAGCTCCATGAAGCGGCGGGGCAGCGTGTCGTCCTTGCCGGTGAAGCCGTTCAGGTTGTTGTAGTGCCGCTCCAGGTTGTAGATGCGCTCGCCGATCCGCATCACGTCCTGGGCGGTCACAGCCATGCCCGTCAGGCCCTGGACTTGGGCGGCGAACTCGTCCGCACCCTCGGAGAAGGTGGCGAACTTGCAGACATCCATCGAGTCGGTGAAGGCGAAGAGGTCCTGGAAGGTCTTGAGCAACTCCGCCTTGCCCTCCGTCACTGTCCGGTCCGTGGCGAACGGGATGCCGGCGATCTCGGAGGCGACCGTATAGCCCCGCAGGTGGCAGGCGCCCCGGTTCGACGTGGCATAGCCCAGCCCCATCCCCTGGATGCCCCTCGGGTCGTAGGCGGGGATGGCCTGGCCCTTGACCGCCATGGCGATCTCCGGTGCGCCGAAGTACTGTGCGGCGCCTGCAGCGCCAAGGGCCAAGATGTCGCCAATGCCCTCGCGGTAGGCGGTCTGGCGCACAAGCTCCGACATTTTTTCCGCGTCGCCCCAGTTGATGACAGCATCCGTCAGGTGCTTCTCGGAGGCCTCCATGGCGGCGGCAATGGTGACGCCCATCTCGATCGTGTCCAGGCCATAATCGTTGCACTGGTCGATCATGTAGGCGACCGCTTCCTTCTCGCTCATGCCGCACATGGCCCCGAGCGCCCACGCACTCTCAAACTCAAAGGACTCGGTGCGGACCTTCCACCGGCCCTCCGTCACCTCGACCTCCTTCTTACAGGCGACCGGGCAGGCGTGGCACACGGGCTCGGAGACCATAATCGTCTCCCGGATGTGCTCGCCGCTCAGCGCGTAGGCGTTCTCAAAGTGGCTGTCGCGACCGTTGTAGGCAGGGAGGGAGCCCGCTTCGTTGATCGTGTTCATCAGCACGTTGGTGCCGTAGAGGGAGAGGCCGCCCTTGCGGGGAGCGGTCAGCACGCCGGTCAGGATCGCCTTCAGGCCCACCTTCTGAGCCTTGTCGAACTCCTCTTTCCGCTCGGGCGTGGGCTTGACCAGACTCTTGCGCTCGGCCAGGACCACAATCGCCTTCAGGTTCTTGCTGCCGCCGACGGCGCCGGTGCCGCCACGGGCGGCCGCCCGGTCATCTTCATTGATCCATCCGGCCAGGCGGACCAGTCGCTCGCCGGCCGGGCCGATGGTGATGACGCCGGCATCCTTCCCGTGCTTGTCCCGCAAGGCCCGGACGCTCGCACGGCAGCCCAGCCCCCACACGGATGATGCATCGTGCAGGGTAACCTCGCCGTTCTCCACCAGCAGGTAGGTCGGCCGGTCGGCCTTGCCCTTGATCAGCAGGCCGTCAAACCCCGCCCAGCGGAGCTTGGCCGCAGTGAAGCCGCCCAGGTGAGAGTCGGTGATGGTGCCGGTGAGGGGTGATTTGGTCACCACCGCGAGCCTGCCGGAGAGCTGCACGTTGGAGCCGGTCACGGGGCCGTTCATGAAGCAGAGCAGGTTGTCCGGCGAGAGTGCATCCACCTGATGCCCGTTCTCGTACACGTACTTGACGCCCAGACCGCGGCCGCCCAGGTACTTGCGCTGATCCTCCTCGGCAATCGGCCCATAGCTGACGGAGCCAGTTGTCAGGTCAATGTGCCCCAGCCGGTGTGCATAACCGCCCAGCGTCGTCATCGGCAAATCCCCCCCGGTGCGAGATGGTTCTATACCCAGGTATAGCAAGGTGTGTGCCAACCGCTGAAACCTGTGCGTAGCGGGCGTGGCGATCAACCGAAAGGCGTCCCGCGGGACACCTGTGCCGGCACACATGTCTCAGTCGACCTGGCGCTTGAGCCGGATCCCGTACAGCTCCAACTTCCGATACAGGGTGGATCGGCCCATACCGAGGGATCGGGCCGCGGCTGCTGCATTGCCGCCGCAGGCCGCCAGCGTCTGCCTGATGCGTTCCTCCTCACCGGCCTCACCGAGGGTGGGCCGCTCCGACAGCGAGAGGGGCGGCAGGGGGAGGAGGTCCGCCGGGTTCTCCTCCAGGGCGACGGCCTGTTCCACCAGGTTGAGCAGCTCACGCACATTCCCGGGCCACGGATGGGCGGTGAGCCGGTCCCAGGAGGTCCGTCCGAGCTCCGGGGGCAGGGCGCCCAGGCGCCGGTAGGCATACTCTACAAGGGGCAGAATATCTTCCCGGCGCTCCCGCAGCGGAGGCAAGCGGAGCGGCACCACGTTGATGCGGAAGAACAGGTCCTGACGGAAGCTGCCGGCGGCCACCAGCGCCTCCAGGCTCCGGTTTGTGGCGGCGATCACGCGGACGTCGACGGGGATGGCCTGGGTGCCGCCGACCCGGACGATCTCCCGCTCCTGGAGCATGCGCAGCAGGCAGATCTGGGCCTCGGGGCCCAGTTCGCCGACCTCGTCAAGGAAAAGCGTGCCGCCGTTTGCGGCCGCGACCTTGCCGTGGCTGCCACGGGGATTCGCCCCGGTGAAGGCGCCCCCGACGTAGCCAAACAGCTCGCTCACAGCCAGTCCGGGGGGCAGGGCGCCGCAGTTGACCGCGAGGAACGGGCCGTCCGAGCGGGTGCTGGCGCGGTGGAGCGCCCGTGCCAGGACCTCCTTGCCCGTCCCCGTTTCGCCTGCCACCAGGACGGTCGCGTCCGTGCGGGCGGCGCGGGCGGCCCGGTCGAGGGCAGCCAGCCATGTGGGGTTGCTGCCGATCAGCTGTGGCTCGCCGGGGCGTCGCTGGGCGGGTGCGGCAGCAGGCGGGCGGCTCGGGCTGCTCGGACCCGCGGCAACCCCCAGCGCAACGGCGTGCGCAGCCGCGCACAGCAGCGGCGCCGCCAGCGCCAGGTCGGGCCCGGTTACCGGACCCGTCAGTTCCAGCAAGCCCCAC
>JAQBPS010000097.1 GCA_028287415.1 Bacillota bacterium
CAAAAAACTTCCAACAAGATCGGAGGTGCCAATGTCGTGCAGAAAGCGCTGAGGGGAGCGACAGACTACCACCGTTCCGCCTCTTAGAGAGCCGGCCAGTTGCGCATGCCTCTGCAGCGTAGCGGAGGGGGACAGCCCCCGGGGCGACTGCCCCGGCTTGCATGCTCAGTTACCTGACTTGGCGAGGTCGGCGCCGAGAATAATCTCGACCGCTTCCCCGGCCTGACTGTCCTTCGCGGGCACTACCATGGCGTTCGGCAGCACAGCGTTGATCTTCTCCGCCGTGCCCGGCTGGAGGGCGTGGTCCAATGCCACGGTGCGCGGGACCGGGGTGGATGCCTTACCAACACGGGCAACCCGGAACCCGGCTGCCTTGAGCTTGTTTACGTAGGCCGTCGCCAGGCCGTGCCCGGAGGCGTCGATCACTGCCACGGTCAGCGGCTGTGACTTCGGCGGCTTGGGCGGCTGTGGGTTGGTGGTGACCGGCGGTTTAGCCGCTGGCGGCTGCTGCCCCTGGTTCCCGGGCTGCGTGCCGACGACCGGCGGCGCACCGCTGCTCACCGTCGGCGGGGGCGAATTCTCGGCAGTCGCCTCAGCCAGTGCCTTGGCGTAGACGTCCTGGTCCGCCCGGGCCCGGCTCTCGAACTCGGTCGGCGGGACGTTCCCGACGAGCAGCTGGTAGGCAGTGGCGCGCTCCTTGATCAGATCAGGTATGAAATAGAAGATGCCGCCGATGATCTTGTTTTCACCGCTCAGGGCACCCGTGTTCAGCGGGTGCGACAGCGCGTCACGGGCGCTCGTCGCCAGCTTCAACATCTCTGCGACCGAGAGGTCCGTCTCCATGGCGCCCGCCACAGCCGGGATTAGCTGCGGGAGGCGCATGATGACGGATGGCGTCGCCGCGGTCTTCATCAGCGCCTTCGCAACCTGCTGCTGGCGCCGCATGCGGCCCAGGTCGCCCTCATCATCTGCGCGGAAGCGGGCGTACTTGAGTGCGTCCAGGCCTGCCATGTGCTGCATGCCCGGCTGGATGTCGATCACCAGGCCGTCCGGTCCCATCGCATCGTCGGACGGGTCGTGGTAGAGCATCCGCTTTTCCGCATCGATATCGACGCCGCCCAGCGCATCCACGATCTTGGCAAAGCCCATGAAATTGAACGTCACATAATGGTCGATGGGGATGCCGAGCAGGCGCTCGACCGTCTGCATCGCCAGCTGCTCGCCCCCGAACGCATACGCATGATTGATCTTGTCGTAGCCGTGGCCGGGGATCTGCGCCCAGGTGTCCCGGGCAAGGGAGAGCAAGGCCATCTGCTGGGAGGCGGGGTCGTACGAGACGACCACCATGGAATCGGCCCGGCCCGGATCGTCCTGCCGCTTGTCAACACCCATCATAAGGAAGGTGACCCGCTGGCCGGGCAGCTTGGCGGGCGGCGGGGCCGGATCAGTCTCGGCGACGCCGGCGGTGGCCGTGGTGCCCGCCTTCACGGCGAAGGGCCGATAGACGGCGACGCCAACGAGGAGGGCGGTCACGAAAAGGCCGAGTATCAGCCACGTCAGGGAAAGGCGACGACCGCCCGGAATCCGCACTGTCGCTTCCCCTCCTTTCATTTGTTCAGAGCGTATGCCGGCGGGGTGCCGGCGGTTCCCTCGCGGATTCGCGGCATAGCGAGAGGGCCGGGGGGCAAGCCGCCGCACCGTTCTCATGTATGACGTGGCCGCCCCCGCAGTCGGTTCCAGATCTTACCCGGTTTTCTGCAGGAAATTCAATCGTAAACAATCAATTAGGAAAGAGAAGTGAGCGAGAGAGGGGCACGTTGCATGAAGTTTGCGGTTGTTACGGATCAAATCAGCCGGGATCTGGACACCGCCTGCGAACAGGTCACTTCCTGGGGCGGGCGTTTTGTGGAACTGCGCATGGTGGGCGAGGGCGCCATCGGGGCGAACCTGTCCGCCGGTTTTCTGGAGGGGGTCTGTGCGACGCTCTCGCACTGGGATGTGCGGGTGACGGGCATCGCTCCCCAGGCGTTCAAGGTCGCCCTGACCGATGCGGCCATGCGGTACCATCGGCGCATTTTGCTGCCAGCCAGCCTGCACCTCGCCGTGCTGCTGGAGGCGCCGGTCGTGCATATCGGGGCGCCGAAGCGACCCGACGGCGCCCGGGGTGCGTGCCCGGACGACGCCCTGGAGGTGCTGGCGGAAGCGTCGGAGCTGGCCGGCAATCTGGGCCTGACGCTGGGGCTGGAGAACGATCCCGGGACGTGGGCGGAGACCGGCGCCGAACTGAGCGCCATTGCCAAGGCAGTCGGCCACCACGCCCTCCGGATCACCTGGGACCCGGCGGTCAGCCTGGCGGCCGGTGAGGCGCCGTTCCCGGCCGGGCTCCAGGCGGTGCGGGAGCAGCTGGTGGCGGTGCGCCTGCGGGATGTCGGGCGCTCCGGCTCGGGCTACCAGGGCGTGCTGCCGGGGGACGGGCTCTGCGCCGTCTCCGACCTGGTGGTCTCGCTGAAGAACGCCGGGTTCGCAGGTGCAGCGATGCTCGACCCGCGCCTGGTGCCCCGCCTCGAGGGCGCCCGGGCGGCATACGAAACGGTGAGCAAGATGATCCAGGTG
>JAQBPS010000103.1 GCA_028287415.1 Bacillota bacterium
TACCTGGAGGAGGCCGCGCTGTCGCCAGATCCCCGTCTGCGCGGCAGGGCCAGGCTGGTGCTTGCAGACCTCCGGCTGGGCGCCCTGGAGCAGCAGTGGCGGGCGTACGCGGCACTGCCCGATGATGACATGGACCTGGAGCAAGGCTGTCTGCTCCTTTCCCACCTGACATCCGGCGACGTGAACGACGCGGCGGTTCGCAGCTTTCTGGATGCCACGGCCGGGCTTGTCCGGGCCCACATGGTGAATGTCGGCGGGCTCCAGGCGCTGAACGAGGTGCTCTTCGAGAACCTGGGCTTCCGGGGCGGCGACTTTGAGCAGCCGGAATGCCACTACCTGAACTCCGTGCTGGAGCGGCGTGCCGGCAGTCCCATATCGCTGGCGGCTGTTTATGTACTGGTGGGCCTCAGGGCCGGTCTGCCCGTATCAGGCGTGGCCATGCCCGGCCACTATCTGAGCCGCTATGACGGGCCCGACGGCCCGGTATTCGTCGACTGCTACAATCGGGGACGGATGTACCAGCCCGAGACGCTGACAAACGTGCTTGCCAATCGCGGGCTGACTCGGACGCAGCAATACCTGGCGCCGACCAGCAACCGCTTCACCCTGTTCCGGATGATGAACAACCTCGAGCAGCTCTACCAGCAGGCGGAAGATCTCCGGATGATCCGCACGATCCGGCGCTTCCGGGCGCACTTGCGTCCCGAGGCCTAGTGCAAAGGAGGCGGCGACTAACGCCGCCTCCTTTGTCGCGCCATGGGGCTATTTTCCTTTGTAGACGGCCTTCAGGGCAAAGTCGGTGAGGCGGGGCCAGCGTGTGCCCACCCAGCACAGAGCCGCATCCCGGAAGGTCACATACACGTCACGCTCGCCCCGCCTTACGGCCCGGAGCACCCGTTCTGCCACCGCCGATGCCGGAACACTGCCCGGCCGCACCTTGGGCGTGTTGGCCTCACCGAGCGAGTTGGTGCGGAAGTTGCTCTCAGTTGACCCCGGGTAGACGGAGACCACATGGACCCCATCGCGCGCCGCCTCCAGCCGCAGGGCGTCGGAGACGGCGTTCAGCGCGTGTTTGGACGCATTGTAGCCGGCCGTGTAGGGGACGGAGACCTTGCCCAGCACCGATGAGATCTGCACAATCGTACCGCCTCCCGCGGCCTTCATCGCCGGGAGAAAGGCCTGGAGCACCCGGACGGCGCCGATCAGGTTCACGTCCAGGCAGCGCCGCCAGCCCTCAAGGTCGAGGGACTCAACGGCCCCGTTCATCCCGATGCCGGCATTGTTGATGAGGACATCCACCCGCCCGGTGACGGCGAGGCTCGCCGTGGCGAGCCGGTCAACCTCCGCTTGCACTGTGACGTCGGTGGGCACGTGCACAATCCGGCCCGGCCCCTTTGGCAGCCGGGCGGCCGCCTCTTCCAGCAGTTCCTGGCTGCGGGCGGCCAGCACCACATGTGCGCCCTCGCGGGCGAATGCTGAGGCAATCGCTTCACCGATCCCCATCGAAGCGCCGGTGATCACGACCGTCTTCCCTTGGAATGTCAAGCGGAGCCCCCCCGTTCAGATCATCCCCCAGCGATTCGTCAAGGTGGGCCGGCCATCCTCCCCCACAACAATTTGCACCGCCATTGCTCACGGCTAATATCGTTTCACTTTCAGATTAAATTTCTGCAGAAAATTGACTGTACTTCACGAAGTGTGGTAATTTTTAGTAAGAGGCGCTCGGCGTGCGAATGAAGAGTAGGAGGTCTGACGATGGCGAACTTGGCGTTCAGCAAGGGAATCGCCGGGGGTGTCGGTCCGATGGCAAACATCCGCCGGTTCCCGGCAGGCGTGTTGGGTTCTGACAACGTGGTGCCGGTTGTCCTGGAGTTCGGCCAGCCTCCGGTGGCGGTGTACCAGCGCCTGAACCCTCAGGCGGACCCGGCCAAATACCAGGCGGAGCTGGAAGCACAGCACCAGGCGTTTATCAAACATCTGGCGGCGACCGGTGTGGATTTCCAGATCAGCAAGACCAGCGTTACGGAGGCCGGTCCGCAGGGCACACTGGTGACCAGTATTGCCCACGACTTCACGCATGTGTTCAACGGTTTTGGCGCTCTTATGCCCGCACGTGTGATCGCACAAGTCGCCCAGATGGCAGGCGTGCGGGCCGTGACGCTCAATGAGGAGCGGGTGTATCTGCAGCTCGACCACAGTGTTCCGTTCACGGGCGCGCCGAAGCTATGGCAGCTTCAGGATGCCGCGGGCAAGTACATCCGCGGCGAGGGCGTAAAGGTCGCGGTGATCGACACCGGCATTGACTACACACATCCGGAGTTTGGCGGCTATGCGCAGGTGCCGAACGAAAAGGTTGTGCTTGCGGTCTCCTATACAGGAGAGCCGCCGGCTGACAACTTCGGGCATGGCTCGCATGTCTCGTGTATTATCGCAGGGGATGCCGACTACAAGGGGACCCCGCGTGGCGACGCCCGGTTCAACGGCATGGCCCCGAAGGCGAAGCTGATGGGCTACAAGGTGCTCTCTGCTTCGGGTTCCGGCTCTGCCACCAACATCATCCTGGCGATGGAGGATGCCGTCAAGAAAGGTGCTCAGGTGATGAACCTCTCCCTGGGCGACTCGATGGGCGACCCGCTGAGCCCGGAGAGTTCGGCCGCCAACAACGCCATGTTGGCGGGGGTCGTCGTCTGTATTGCCGCAGGCAATTCGGGCCCGCAGCAGAGCTCCATCGGGGCGCCGGGCGCCGCCCACCACGTGATCACCGTTGGCGCCAGCACGGACGACGGCGTTACTGTCCTCGCTGCCCAACTGATACAGGAGGGGACGCAGCCGCGCAGCCTGGAGATGCGACCGATGGAGGGATCCGCCGCCCTGCCCGCCAGCCCGGTCCTCGAACTGGAGTACCTGAGTTGCGGGATGGGCGGGAAACCCGGTGACTTCCCCACAGAGGCCAAGGGGCGGATCGCACTGGTACAGCGCGGTGATGTCACCTTCCGCGACAAGGCTATGGCCGCCGAGAAGGCGGGGGCGGTCGCGTGCGTGATCTACAACAACCACGACGGCAGCTTCTTCGGCTCGCTCGGTCAGGACGCCGCCACGCCCAAAATCCCGGTGATCGCGATGAGCAAGGCTGACGGCGAGCTGATGCTCCAGGCGATCGGGAAACCGGGGCCGGTCTCACATGCGAAGCTCCGGCTGAGCCCGGAGCAGGTACCGCAGCCCGACCATCTGGCGGAGTTCAGCTCCCGTGGGCCGAACAAAGATCTGTGGATCAAGCCGGAACTGACGGCGCCCGGCGTGAACATTAACTCAGCAACGATCACGCAGGCCGGGCTGCCGGGGGGCGGCATGCCCGATCCCAGCGGGTACATCAGTGCAAGCGGTACCTCCATGGCGACCCCCCATGTGGCCGGTGCAGCCGCGCTTCTTCGCCAGGCCCACCCCGACTGGACCTCGCTGCAAATCAAGGCGGCCCTGGTTAACACGGCCCGACGCATGGCCGGTCAGGGCGGCGTGATGGATCAGGGGAACGGTGCCATGGATCTGCCGAAGGCGACGGCGGCCCGGGCCATTTTGGTAGCCGCGACCGACCCCCCCGCCGTGACCCATTCCTTCGGACGGGTGGCGCATGAGGGTGCCGAAAAGATCGTCACCCAGGCATTTGTCGTGCAGCCCTTGACCAAGGAGCCGGACAAGGCCGCCTAGAAGCTCTCCGTGGAACTGGTTGGGCAGCCGGATGGTCTGAAGGCATCGCTCTCCGGCGCCACCAGTCTCCCG
>JAQBPS010000116.1 GCA_028287415.1 Bacillota bacterium
AGCAAGCCCGCTTGCCGATGACGATTGCCGCCACAAGCGCCGAGAAGCCGGACGAAATGTGCACGACGGAACCCCCGGCGAAGTCGAGCGCGCCCATCGACTGGAGCCAGCCGCCCCCCCAGCTCCAGTGCGCGAGCGGCGGGTAGATGACGCTGGACCAGAGGATTGTGAACAGGACGTACGCCTTGAAGCTGACCCGCTCGGCCATGGCGCCGCTGATCAGCGCCACCGCGATCACCGCGAACATCCCCTGATACATGGCAAAGAGCAGGTGCGGGATCGTGGCGGAGCCGTGGGGAGCAGCGCCGACGCCCTTCAGGCCGAGGAACTCGGTCCCCCCGATCACGCTGCCGATGCTGGAGCCGAACGAAAGGCTGTAGCCGAACACAGCCCAGATAATGCTCACCAGGCATAGGACAAAGAATGAGTGCATCAGTGTGGACAGGACATTTTTCCGCCGGACGAGGCCCCCGTAGAAGAGCGCCAGCCCCGGTGCGGTCATCATCATCACCAGCGCGGTCGCAGTCAGCATCCAGGCGGTATCCCCCGAATTAATCATGAGCGTAGCTCCTCTCTCTCCCGTCCATGTTAGTTTTCCTGACATGAACGGGCGGTTAAGTTGCTACAGTCGTACCACATCCTTTCAGTGTTGCGCAACAATATGTCAACAAAGCTAACATGCTAAATGGGCCTACTGCGCCCACGCCAGGGGGGAGGCGGCGCCGGTCCCGGCCTCCATGGCGACGACATAGTCGCGCCCTTCCCACCGGCCCTCATCCGTCCAGCAGAACGTGAAGCGGAGGGGCGCCTTCTGCCAGAGGTAGACCGGCAGGTCCGCAAAATGAATGCCGAGGGCGGTGGCGTGTGAATCGCTGTCGTTCACGGTGCGCCATTCGTCCGCTGTCCAGCGGAGCCGGAACGGGGCGTTCGCCTGCACCCGCAGGACCGTGCCGGGCGCCACGCTGGTCGGCTGCCGGTTCGCTTTCCAGACCTCCAGCCTGCGCACGGCGGCCCGGTTGCCCAGGTACCGGTCACGCACCGGGGCGACCAGGTCGAAGACCCGCTCGTCGTGGACGGAGCGCAGCAGCTTGATGTACTCGGCGTGCGCCCACATGAGCGGCATGGCGGCACCGGTGGGGCGCCCGCACAGCAGGCCCGCCTGCGGCTGGTCGGCCTCGTCCCACACCTGCTCGGACAACATGCCCGCCGGCGAGGCGAAGCCCTCCATCGCCTGGATGTAGCTGCGGATTGACCGCCCGGCCGCCAGCTCGTAATGCGCCCGTTCGCCGGTCAGCAGGGGCCAGGCCCGACCGACCCCGGCGCCTACATAGGGGCCGCCATCGGCCCGCTGGCCGTAGCCATCGCCGTTATAGCGGCGCCAGCAGGGCCCGACCGGCGTATCGACCTTGAGGCTGGCATCTACCACGCGCAGGGAGTCGATCACCAGCGGGTCATCCGCCCGGCGGATGCCGTAGCGCACCAGTTCCAGGAAGCCCGCATCGACCACCGCCTTCGCCGGCCGGGCGCCGTTCGCACCGGGCGGCTGGTTGGCCAGGTAGACATTGCCCTGGTTCGGGTCCTCCACCGGGTGCGGGTCGCCCAGGTCGACCGGCTGAATGCGGATGAAGTGGCGGGCCACATCGGGCAGGAGGATTCCCTGGGTCGTGACCGTCCAGGGCTCGATGTGCCCCTCCAGGAAATCAGCGTACTCTTCGAGGTACTGGGCGGTCACCCCATCGCCGCGGAAGCGAGCCAGGGCGGCCGCACAGATCAATGCGGCGATCGAAACGGCCAGTGTGGAGGGCGAGTAGCCGGCGTTCTCCTCCCAGCGCTCCTGCTGGGTGGCCGGGCCGTGGTGGATGAGGAAGCGGGCCGCCTGCATCACCATACTGTAGGGGTCGAAGTCCTGGAGCGCCTTTTCCTGCCACAGCCGCCACGCGAGCAGGATCGGGAAGGCGACCTCGTCCAGCTGAACCCCGAACCAGTGGGGGTCACCGTTGATCCAGAAGTTCTGCGGGAAACCGCCATCCGGCTGCTGGCTGGTCGCAAGGTAGATCAGCGCCCGCAGGGGGGTGGTGGTGTTGCCCGCCGCCAGCAGGCCCATGGTGCTGTTGACCATGTCCCGGGTCCAGACGAAGTGGTAGCCGCCGGTCTCTTCATCGCCCTTGGCCTCCCCCCAGGGGATGGAGAGCGAGGCGATGAGGGCGCCGGGGAACGACTTGTCCTCGTGGGCGAGGAGCAGGCTGACGCTGGCGTGGAACAGGTTGCCCCCGTCACCCGCCACCTGCTGAAGCGGCAGCAGCTTGCCCACGGGCCGGAACCACTGGTCCTGATAGCGCTGCCGCTGGTGGGAGAAGGGGGTGCCCAGGGACTGCAGGAGCGTGGAGACGGCGTTGTGCTGGCCATCGCCGAACGCGAGGGCGAGGGTGAACTCGCCGTCCTCCGGCAGCAGCAGCTGGCCGGTGAGGGCGATCGCTCCGTCCGGGGCCTGGTCGAACTCCCAGTCCATCTGGAAGTTGGCGGCCAGGTCGGTCCAGCCGTCGCTCTGGCCGACGTAGCCGCAGGAGAGCCGGCTGAAGGGGACGCTGGCGCCCATCGCCAGGTGGATGCCGTCCCGCTCGGCCATGAGCAGCTCGCGGCCGGCGACCTGGATCACGGAGCCGTTGTTGTGCAGCCCGCCGCCGCCCAGGTGGGGGGAGCAGAGGGCGTAGAGCTGGAGCTGGGCGCGCAGGTCCGGGTCCGCCTCCAGCCGGGTGCGGATCAGAATGCAGGCGAGGTGCGGGTCGGCGATGATCTCCTTGATCAGCCGGTAGCGCCCGGCGGGGTCGGACTTGATCACCCGGTAGCCGAGGGCGTGGTCGGAGAGCCGCTCCAGCTGGGCGGTCATCTGCCGCTCGGTCGCAAGGAAGGTGGCGCCGTCGGAGACGAGGTATTGCAGGTCCCGCAGCTGGGGCCGGTCCACGGTCGGGTAGTACACCTCGGTGAGGATGCCGTCGAACAGGGTGAACCAGATGCGGCTGGAGGGCGCATACGCAGTGCCGACCCCGTCCTTGTTGCCATGCGTCCACCAGGGCGGGAGCCCGGGCTGCCCGAAGGCGGTCCGCTCGCCGCGGAGTTTGGTCACGGTCGGGTCCTCCTTACCGGGGGTATAACGATTGCTACTACCATGTACGTTTCTTACAGTAAATGGGTTCGGTGTAAACTGAGTGCATATGTGGGGTTTTTCCAGGCAGGTATATTGCCGCAGATTTCGCTGATTTCGCAGATTCGAACAATAAAAAATATGTTCACCTGGTGATCTGTGTTTGTATCCTAGCTCATGAATAAATCATTTATTAGCCACGGATTGCACGGGTTACACAGATTTGAACAAAAATATATAAAAACATATTCACCTGGTCATCTGTGTTTGTGTCTGAAATCCGTGTAACCTGTGAAATCCGTGGCCATATAAAATGCCCACGCCTCCTCCGAATCTGCGAAATCCGCGAAATCTGCGGCTATAAAATTCTCAACTAGCCAAATCGTAATACTCAAATTTTAAACTATATACTAAAGGGTTTCGACAGCTTCACCTTGTACACCTACAACGGGAGGTGCGTTCCATGAAAGCCGTAGTGATGGCTGGTGGTGAAGGGACCCGGCTCCGACCGCTTACTGTGAACCGACCCAAACCGATGGTGCCCGTGGCCAACCGGCCGGTCATGGAACACATCGTCGGGCTCCTGCGCCAGCACGGCATTACCGATGTGATCGCAACCCTCCAGTACATGCCCGACGCCATCCAGGAGTACTTTGGCGACGGCAGCGACTTTGGCGTGAACATGCAGTACTCGATCGAGGCACAGCCCCTCGGCACCGCGGGCAGCGTCCGGCAGGCGGCGCCCTCGCTGACCGAGACCTTCCTTGTGATCTCGGGCGATGCCCTTACCGATATGGACCTGACCGACCTGATTCGCTTTCACAAGGCGAAGGGCTCCGTCGCCACCCTGGCCCTGACCCGGGTGGAGAAGCCGCTCGAGTTCGGCGTCGTCATCACCGACGGCACCGGGCGCATCGTGCGCTTTCTCGAGAAGCCCTCCTGGTCCGAAGTCTTCAGCGATACGATCAACACCGGCATCTACGTGCTGGAGCCGGAAGTGCTCGAGCTGATGGCTGACGGGCAGGTCTTCGACTGGAGCAAGGACATTTTCCCGAAGCTGCTGGCCACGAGGCGGCCGATGTATGGCTACGTCAGCCGGGACTACTGGTGCGACATCGGCTCGCTCGAGCAGTGCCTCCAGGCGAACGAGGACTGCCTCGCCGGCCGGGTGCGCGTCAGCATACCCGGGGAGGAGTTGCGCCGGGGCGTCTGGGTCGGCAAGAATGTGGAGATCCACCCGACGGCCCAGATCACCGGCCCGGTTGTCCTGGGCGACGGCGTGGTGCTGCGCAAGCGTGCCCGGGTCGGCGAGTTTGCGGTGCTGGGGCCGAACACGGTGCTGGAGCCGGAGGCCGAGGTGCGGCGCAGCGTGACGATGGCTCAGGTCTACGTGGGCCGGGGGGCCGACATCCGGGCGGCGCTGGTGGCGAAGGGCGTCTCGCTCGGCGACCGGGTCTCGCTGGGGCAGGGCGTCGTCATCGGCGATCAGACGCAGATCGCGGAGGATGCGATCATCAAGCCCGGGGTCAAGATCTGGCCCTACAAGACGATCGAGGCGGGCGCGCAGGTGAACACCACCGTCGTCTGGGGCTCCCGGTATGCCCGGGGCGTCTTCGGGCCGGACGGCATCAGCGGCCTCGGCAACATGGAGGTGACGCCGGACCTGGTTGTCCGGCTGGGCGAGGCGTTCGGCTCCACCCTCGCCAAGGGCGATACCGTCTGTGTCAGCCGGGACACGTACCCCGCATCGGTGATGCTCAAGCGGGCGGCAGTGGCCGGGCTGGTGTCGGCTGGCGTGCGGATCTACAACCTTGAGTCGTCGCCAGTGCCGCTCACCCGGCACGCCATCAAGGCGCTCGGCACGAAGGGCGGCCTGTTCGTCATGGCCAACCCGCAGAGCCCGGGGGGCGTCATCATCAAATTGATGGATGCCCGCGGCATCGATATCGACACCGCGACGGAGCGGAAAATCGAGACGATGATGGTCCGGGAGGATACCCGCAAGGTGCCGGTGGAGGAGATCGGGGCGGTCGCCTACCCGAGCAAAATCCTGGACTTTTACCGGACCGGCTTCCTGGAGCGGATCGATCTGGCGGCCGTGCGCAAGCGGCAGTTCCGGATCGTCTTTGACTACGGGAACGGGGCCGCCGGCCAACTGATGCCATCGCTCCTCGGCGAGCTGGGCTGCCAGGAACTCGCCCTGAACACGGCGACGGACCCGATGCGGCTCTCCCGCACGGAGGAGGAGATCCAGCAGGCGCAGGAGTATCTGGTGGCCACGGTCAAGGCGATCAAGGCCGATCTGGGCATCCGCTTTGATCCGACCGGCCAGCGCATTTTCATCGTCGATAACCGCGGCCGGAGCCTGGGCGGGCACCAGGCCCTGGTGCTGTTCGCAGCGATGGCCCTGGAGCGCAACCATGGGGCTCGGGTGGCGGTGCCGGTGCTCGCGTCCCGGGCGGTCGACCTCGTGGCGAGTGACCCGGGGCAGGTGCTGCGGATCAAGACCGGGGCGAAGGCGCTCATGCAGGCGGCGGCTGCCCAGCAGGCACTGCTGTGCGGCGACGAGAGTGGCGGCTACATATTCTCCGACTTCTCCCCGAGCATGGACGGGCTCTTTGCGACCGCACAGTTGCTGCAGATGCTGGCGCTGTCGGGGCGCCCGCTGGATGCGATCGTCGACAGCCTGCCTCCGGTCGATGTGGTCCACGAGACGGTCCAGTGCCCGATGGACGCCAAGGGCAAGGTGATGCGTCACCTGATCGAGGCGACAGCAGGGCAGGAGGTGACCTTGATCGATGGCGTCAAGGTGCGCCGTGGCGACCAGTGGGTGGCGCTGATTCCGGACTCGGTGCGGCCGCTGGTGCACATCTATGCGGAGCCGATTGAGGCCTACGAGCTGGTGGCGGAGTACCGCCGGGTGGTCCAGGATGCGGTGCTGTCGAGCGGCGGGGAGCCCGATCCGGAGCCGGATACGGAAGCGACGGTGACGGGGGAGGTGCGTAACTGAGATGGGCGCAGCGACCTGTGTGACCGAGCGCGCCGGCATGCGCCTCGGGGTGATGGTCCGGACCGCTGCTGAGCTGTGGGTGTACTGGACGAATGCGGATGTGCAAGCGCTGCGGGTGCTGGATGTGACGGGGCGTACGCCATCGG
>JAQBPS010000128.1 GCA_028287415.1 Bacillota bacterium
TCTAGGCTAGCCATGTGATCACGAAAGAACCCGGCGCCTCCTTCATGAAGGAGGCGCCGGGTTCTTTCGTGCCACCGCCTACTCGGAGCGTGAGATCAGCCCCAGCGCCAGCGCCTGCTCGATCAGCTCAACCGAGAACGCCCCCAGCACCTCAGACCCCTTGGCAATCGCACTCTGTCTCGCCAAGACCTTGTCCAGCGTCACCCCGGGCCGGCGCCAGGTTCCGCCGTCGTTGTGAAAGTTGTGCAGCATCGGCATCAGCCGATCGAGAGCGTTGGCGAACCGGGACTCCGGCGTCGCCATCGCCTCAAACTCATCCCACAGCGCCCGCAGCGGCTCCGCCTGGTCCTGCGGCAGCAGCGCAAAGATCCGGTCCGCCGCCCGCTGCTCACGCTCATCCTTGTCCAGGTAGCCCTTGCTATCGAAGGCGAACGTGTCGCCCGCATCGATTTCGATGAGGTCGTGGACCAGCACCATCCGCACGACATGCCCCGTGTCGACCGGCTCATTGGCATGCTCCGCCAGCACCATCGCCATGATCGCCAGCTGCCAGGAATGCTCCGCACTGTTCTCCTGACGAGCGCCGCCCATGATCTGCGTCTGGCGTACGACTTGCTTCAGCTTGTCAATCTCCATGATAAACGCCAGCTGCTTCAACAACCGCTCCGAAGCAGTCATGCGACAACCCCTCTTGCAATAAGTACCGACATGCCCAAGTATAACCCCGCCGCCGTGTCCGTTCCAGAGCTGTGCCCATGGTCCAGGAGGCGCAAGACTGGCTCCCGCAGCTCCCCACCAGATCCGCCGAGCAGTGCGGTCACTGCCCCGTCGAGCCGCGACGAAAACTCGCCCAACGCCGCCAGACGCAGATAGTTGGCACTGACCTGCGTCGTCGCCTCACGGGCCAGCAGCGCCACACAGTCCCCAAGCACCCCGAGCCCCCGGCCGCTATAGTGCAGCGCCGCCATGGTCCCGAGGATCAAGTCATCGCCCGATGGGGTCAATCCCTCTCCCAGCCCGAGCAGCGACGCCACACCCGACCGCACCGCCCGCTCATCCCCCCGACGCAGGCTCTCACAGAGCCTGCGTCCACGTTCCCAGGCGCTCTTTCCAGCCAGATCACGTGCTGATCCGCCACCCGCCCGATTAAGCTGTGCCCAGATGGTTCCCCGCCCGCCGCGCCGCACCAGGTCGAACAGCAATGCCCGATTCGCCTCAAGGTCCGCCAGCTTAGCCACCATGCGCCCGCCCGCCGGCGCTGGCGCGGCCCGCAGGAGCGACACCGGGTGATCACCTACATAGAGGCATGCCTCATCAGGCCTCCAGCCAACTGGCAGGCCCGGACGCAGCCCCATCTCCAGAAAATCCACGTCGCCGCAGAGCATGACCCCGTTCGGCAACGTCCCCGTCTCGATCGTGTGCAACGTGATCAGCCATTCGCCCCATGAAAGGTTGCAGACCCGCCGGAAGACGCTGTGCACGTGTCCTGCTGGCCCCAAAACGTCCAGCCATGATCGGACCCGCTCCGCCACCAGCGCAGCTTGCAGCATACGTACCCACCTCTTGACCACCGCCCAAGCGTAACACACGGCTCTTGCCACGGGTAGCCAAATCACAACCGGCAGGCCCCCGGCGGCTCCATCGCGCCCTGGCGCTCGCGGCCAACCGCCCGGTAGCGTAGCGTGTGGTTGCTGTTGGGCATACTACCACCACCAATGATGCAATGGGGGCAGCCCATGATCCGGTTCGAGAACGTCAGCAAGGTCTACAACGGCAATACCCCAGCGGTTGAGAACCTCAACCTCGAGATTGAGCGCGGGGAGTTTGTCTGCCTCATCGGTCCGTCCGGCTGCGGCAAGACCACGACTATGAAGATGATCAACCGGCTGATCGAGCCCACCTCCGGCACCATCAAGATCAACGGCAAGGACATCATGCAGATCGACGCCGTAGACCTGCGCCGGGGGATCGGCTACGTGATTCAGCAGATCGGCCTCTTCCCGCATATGACCGTCGCTGAGAACGTGGCCCTGGTGCCAAAGCTGCTGGGCTGGAACCCGGAGCGAAGGCGCAAGCGGGTCGGCGAGTTGCTGCCGCTGGTCGGGTTAGATCCGGCCGAATTCCGGGATCGGTACCCCAGGGAGCTGTCGGGCGGGCAGCAGCAGCGGGTCGGCATCATCCGGGCAATGGCAGCCAAGCCCGACGTAATCCTCATGGACGAGCCCTTCAGCGCGCTGGACCCCATTTCCCGGGAGAGCTTGCAGGACGAGATGAAACGGTTGCAGCGAAAGCTGAAGCTGACCATCGTCTTCGTCACGCACGACATCGACGAGGCGCTGAAGCTGGGTGATCGCATTGCAATGATGCGGGCCGGGCAGATCGTCCAGCTTGCCTCGCCCGAGGAGCTGTTGCGCAATCCGACGAATGAGTTTGTCGCACAGTTTATCGGGCGGGACCGCCTGCTCACGGACCCTGACGTGCTCACCGTGGCCGATGTGATGATCAAGCCAGTCACGGTCGACCCGGGGCACGGCCTGGCCGAGGCGATCGTCACCATGAAGAAGCGGCGGGTCAACTCGCTGCTGGTGACAGACGAGAACGACAAGCTGCTGGGGATCGTCATCCCCAAGCAGATCGACCTGACCCGGCGCGGGACGGTGGCCGACGTCATGCGCACCGTCACGGTCACCACGGCGCCGGACGTCCACCTCCGGGAGGCGTTCCAGCGCATGTTCCTGGATCACCTGGATTTGCTTCCCGTCGTCACTGCCGAGGGGACCCTGGTCGGCCTGCTCACCAGCACGGCCATGGTGGATGCCCTCTCCGACGTGATTTGGGCGGAAGGTGATGCGCAGTGATTCGCCAGGTGCTCGCCGTGTTCCTGGATCCGCGGATGCAGCGAACCCTGCTGCTTCAGGCGGCCGAGCATATCAGCCTGTCGCTCTCGGCGGTGGTGCTGGCGGTGCTGGTGGCGGTCCCGCTCGGGGTCTGGCTCACCAGGCGTGAGCAGCTCGCCGAACCGGTGATGGCCACCTTCGGCCTGCTCCAGACCATCCCCAGCGTGGCGCTCCTGGCCTTCATGATCCCGCTGCTGGGCATCGGGCGCGAACCGGCGCTGGCGGCGCTCTTCCTGTACGCGCTGATGCCGATCCTGCGGAGTACATACACGGGCATCAAGCAGGTTGACGACGCCATCCTGGAGGCCGGCCGGGGCATGGGCATGACCTCCCGCCAGCTGCTGTTCCTGGTGGAGATGCCGATCGCGTTGCGGGTGATCCTGAGCGGCATCCGCGTCAGCACGGTTCTGATCATCGGCTGGGCAACGCTGGCCGCCTTTGTCGGTGGCGGCGGCCTCGGCAACACGATCATGAGCGGCTTCGCCATGGTCTCTCCGGGGCAGATCCTGGCCGGCGGCATCCCCGTGACGCTGCTGGCGCTGCTGGCCGATTACCTGCTTGGCCGCCTGGAGCGGGTGGTCACGCCACGCAGCCTTCGGGCATAGGAGGCAAATCGCCATCGAAATTATCCGCTACATGATCGCCAACTCGGGGCATTTATTGGATCTGACCCGCCAGCACCTCCAGCTCTCCCTGATTGCCGTGCTGCTCGCGCTGATCGTGGGCGGGGCGGCAGGGGTGCTGATGACCCGGTACCCCCGG
Organism: Bacillota bacterium; assembly: GCA_028287415.1. GTDB lineage: Bacteria > Bacillota > Sulfobacillia > Symbiobacteriales > Symbiobacteriaceae > RYN-353. Next base: position 3,660 of record JAQBPS010000128.1, read on the forward strand.
CTGGTGGCGCCAATCCAGAGGCTGGTGGGCATCTTTCAGACGATCCCTGCGCTCGCCTTCATCGGATTCGTGATGCTCTTTCTCGGGCTGACCCGGGCGACGGGCATCACCGTGCTCTTCTTCTACTGTCTCATGCCGATCGTCCACAGCACCTACACCGGCATTACAGGGGTGGAATCGGGCGTTGTGGAGGCGGCCCGGGGCATGGGCATGACCCGCCGGCAGATCCTCTGGTCCGTCGAGCTGCCGCTGGCGCTGCCGGTGATTCTGGTCGGCGTGCGCATCGCAACCGTGATCGCCGTCGGCACGGCCGCGGTCATGTCGCTGGCCGGGGCCGGTGGCCTGGGCCAGGAGATCTTCGCCGGCATTGACCGGGTCCAGACCACGATGATCCTGGCGGGCGCCCTGCCGGCAGCGCTGCTAGGGGTGCTCGCCGATGTGACGATCGGCACGCTTGAGCGCATGGTGACGCCGCGCGGCATTACGGGAGGGAAGGCGCCGCCGCGGGGCGTCGTCCTGCGGCGTCGGGTGCTTGTCATCGGCGCGGCCGCAGTTGTGCTGGCCGCCCTGGTGACCGGGATCGACGCCGGCCCCCGTTTGGGTGTGGTGCGCATCGGCTCCAAGGACTTCTCCGAGAACATGCTGTTGGGCGAGATGGTTGCCCAGCTGATTGAGGGGAACACGAACATCCAGGTCGTCCGCAAGCTAAGCCTGGGCGGCACCACGGTATGCTTCGACGGCCTGCGCAGCGGCAGCATTGATTTGTACCCCGAGTACGACGGCACTGCCTATACCATCCACCTCGGACACACCGAGCGGATCCGTGATCCGGCCAGGGTGTACAGTGCGGTGAAGCAGGAGTTTGAGCAAAGGTTCCGGATGACCTGGTCGGCGCCCTTCGGCTTCAACAACTACTTCGCCCTGGCCATGCCCCAGCCGCTGGCGCAGCAGTATGGCATCCGGACCGTATCGCAGCTGGCGCCGCTCTCCAACCGGTTCGTGTTCGGCACGACCAACGAGTTCATGGGGCGACCGCTCGACGGATACGTACCGCTCGCGGCAACATACGGCTTGCAGTTCCGGGCAGTCAGGACCATGATGACGGGCCTCCGGTACAACGCCATTCAGGCGAACGACAT
>JAQBPS010000147.1 GCA_028287415.1 Bacillota bacterium
TTGCCGGCCGATCAGCAGAAGGCAGAGCTCATCCGCATCTTCGACGATATCAAGGCCATGGGCATGAATGCCGTTGTCCTCCAGGTGCGCCCGACCGACGATACCTTCTACCGCTCCAGCCTCAACCCGTGGTCGCAGTACCTCACGGGTGTGGCAGGCCAGGACCCGGGTTATGATCCCCTGGCTTTTGCCGTCGCAGAGGCGCACAAGCGGAACCTGGAGCTGCATGCGTGGTTCAACCCGTACCGGGTCTCGATGGACACCAAGCGGGAGTCGCTGCCCGAGGGCTCATTCGCCAAGGCGCATCCCGAGGACGTGTGGGCCTATGGCGGGAAGCTGTACTACGATCCGGGCCTTCCCGAAGCGCAGCAGCACATCGTCGATTCGATCGTGGAAGTCGTGAAGAATTATGACATCGATGCCGTACATTTTGATGACTACTTCTACCCGTACCCCTCCGGCACCCTGGATTACCCGGACGCAGCCACGTTCGCCAAGTATGGTGCCGGGTTCACCAACAAGGCCGACTGGCGGCGGAGCAACATCAACCATCTGGTGCAAGCGGTGAGCCAGGCCATCAAGGCGGAGAAGCCTTACGTTCAGTTCGGCATCTCGCCGTTCGGCATTTGGCGGAACAAGTCGGCCAGCGTTCCCGAGGGGTCCGACACGGCTGGATCGGAGTCCTACATCGCCACATCATCCGATACCCGGCTGTGGGTCAAGCAGGGCTGGCTCGATTACATCGCTCCGCAGATCTACTGGTCGATCGGCTTCAGGGTGGCGGACTACCAGAAGCTGACCACCTGGTGGGCGGATGTGGTCCGGGGTACGCAGACCAAGCTCTACATCGGCCATGCCGATTACAAGGTGAACGCCAACGCCGATCCGAACTGGCAGAAGCCGGGCGAAATTGCCAAGCAGCTGGCCCTGAACCTGACGATGCCCGAGGTGGCGGGTTCGATCCACTTTTCGTACAAGGATCTCTGGCGAAACCCCCTGGGTGTGAAAGATGACGTGTCGCTGGCGTACCAGCATCCGGCGCTGATTCCGGTGATGGATCAGCTGCCGGGGCAGGCGCCGGAAGCGCCCGATCAGTTGAAAGCGAAGCGGGTGGACGGCGGCATTCAGCTCACCTGGCAGGATGCGGACAAGCAGCACGGTAAGCAGTCCGGGTCGGGGGCAAGCGATGGACAGCCTGGTACGTCGGCGTACTATGTGGTGTACCGGGCGCCCGTCGGCCAGGCGATCGACTTCAACGATGCCAGGTTCATCGTGGCGACGGTCCGGCGCACGACTGATAAGTATAAGCAGGCGTACCTTGACACGACCGCAGATGCGACCAGGCAGTACGAGTACGCCGTGACGGCGGTTGACCGGCTCCACCACGAGAGCCCGGCGGGCGACTCGGCGACGTCACAGGACGGGGACTAAGGTTACATCTCGGTCGTGTAGGCAGGGTGGTAGCAGGACCGCCAGGGGAACTCATAGCATAGGAGCGCCCTTGCCACATTCGGAGGTGCACGCATATTGGCCACCCCGCTGGAGGACACCCTTGAGATCCTCAATACCTTGCTGACTGCTGAGAAGATCGAGACCGCACTGTACGCGGCCGGTCTGCAGTCTGGGGTGCTTAACCCCATCGACCCGGACATAAGGAGAGCTGCTGCTAGTTCAATCTTGGCGAACCGCATCGCGCGTGGCCATGGCGCCCATAACGGCCAACCCCACAGCCAGGCTCGCCAGCACTGGACCCGCCCACGCTTGACCCCGGTCCCTGAGTGGATTAACCTGAGCGGTGAAAGACTCACCCTCAGGAGGTGGCATCACCATGCGTTTCAGCGGCAAGACGGTGCTCGTGACCGGCGCCGCCCATGGCATCGGGCGCACAGTTGCGGCGGCCTTTGCACGCGAGGGCGCCCGCGTCTTTGGGATGGATATTGCGCAAGGCGAGCGGCAGCCCGGGGTGACAATGCTTCACGGCGATGTCGCGGATGAGGGCCAGGTGCGGGCGGTCCTGGAGCAGGTCGGGCCCGAGTTGCACGTGCTGATCAACAACGCCGGGCTGCCCCGGTTCGGGCCGCTGGAGACGACGCCGGTGGCCGATTTTGACCGGATCCTTGCGGTGAACCTGCGCGGGCCGTACCTGATGTCCCGGTTCGCTGCACCCTTGATGAGGGCAGCCGGGCAGGGTGCCATCATCAACATTGCATCGACACGGGCAATCATGTCCGAACCGGGCGGCGAAGCCTACGGTGCGAGTAAGGGCGGTTTAGTGAGCCTCACCCATGCGCTTGCGAATTCGCTCGGCCCCGCGATCCGGGTGAATGCGATCATGGCCGGCTGGATCAACACGGGGTCCGAGGCAGATCTGAGTGAGGAGGACCACGCCCAGCACCCGGTCGGCCGGGTGGGCCGGACTGAGGATGTCGCCCAGGCGTGCCTGTTCCTCGCCTCACCCGAGCAGGCCGGCTTCATCACCGGGGAGAGCCTGGTGATCGACGGCGGCATGACCCGGAAGATGATCTACGTCGAGTAGACAAAGGAGGATGCCGCATCGGCATCCTCCTTCATCCGTTTGTCCAGCGCATCAGGGCACTTGCGCCGAGGGCGCAGCTTCGTCTCCGGGTTCGGCATCCTCGCGAACCTTCTTCGCCGCCTCCAGGCTCTGGCGCTCAATGTAGTACGCGATGGCCGCCTGACCGATCGCATAGGTCCCCCAATAGGCAATGCCTGCAGAGGCGATCTCGCCAGCGACGGGCACGAACTTGACCGCGGAGCGGAAGAATTCCCGTAATCCTGCGGCAACCCCCACGTTCACGCCCACAGCTGCAAGGAATTCCAGCACATCATTGCGTGTGAGCGTCCGGCCGGCGAGGTAAGCGATCCCTGTGACCATCGCCACCTGAGCTCCCGTGATCGGGATGATATCTGCCAATGGGATCGGTGTCGCAGCGATTGCCGCAGCCACGGAGGCAGCAGCCTTTACAAGCACATTAGCCAGTTTCAGCTTGGCCGTTTTCACTTGCGCGACCGTCACCATCTCCCACCGGGCCTCATGCGGCAGCTGCTCAATCAGATAGGTGACCAGCACGTCGATCTGCCACCGGCGGTCGAGTACTGTGTCCGCTTTGCGGCGCATGTAGGCGCTGGTTGCGAACACCGGGACCGGCTGACCGAGCGCTGTCTGGAGGGTTTGCTCCAGGCGCTCGGTGGCGGTCTGGATATTTGCCTGCTTTTCGGGATCAGCGAAGGGCGGCTCGTTGATATCGGATGGATGCAGTACGTCGACCTGCGTGAGCACGCCGATGACGGGGATGTCAACGCCATGTCTGCGCTTGATCGCCTTCAGCAGGATCTTCAGGGCGTCCATATCGTTGTCGATCCAAACATCAACGTCGGCGGCCTTCACGGCATACAGCACGACGTCCGGGCAACGGTCATGAATCGTTTTCATGTTCTCCTGGATGGCGTCATCCACGGTGGCACCTGCCGGCCGTTCGCCCTCCCCGACACCGCGGGTGTCAAGCACCTCCATCGCACCCATTCCACTTTTATACGCATACCAGGTGCCCGCCGGGGTCTGCGCCAGCACAGCACCAGTCTCAGCCACGAAATCGCCGATGATGGCGTTGACGATACTGGATTTGCCCGCGCCGCGCCGGCCAATTAACGCAACCCGAGGATTCCGCGACTTCGCGATGTAATCCTCAAGGACCTTGAGTTCGGGTGCGATCTGGTTGCGGAAGGGTGCGGGAATGCTCTTACGGAGAAACGCGATCGCCTGCACCAAGTGACGGTTCTCTTCCATAGCAGTCCCTCCACGAAGAAACTTAACAGCAAAGCCGGGGCAAATTCTGCCCCGGCTTTACTGATTTCGCCTCCGACCCTAGAACCCCTGCTCCAGATCGAAGCCGGTAATGTGCTGCGTCGGGCCGTACTGGTCATCAAAGCCGTACGCATCGATGCGCACCCGGCCATCGGCGTAGACCCTCGTCGTGGCCCAGGCATACATACGGTCGCTGGCGACGCCGGTCGGATTGGCGGCCTCAAACGGGGAGCCGCCCGAGCCCACGATCACCTGGTATGCCTTGCCGCCCTTGGGCTGGCTCACGTTGAAGATGTGCTCGTGGCCGCAGAAATAGGTGGCGTTGTGATCCTGGATCACCTGCCAGAACGCATCTGCGGCGGCGGGATCGGCATCGAGGCCGCCCGGGGTGACGGTCGCATCGTACTTGTAGGTGTACGCCATTTTGTGGCCGAAGACGAAGCTGTGCTTCACGCCACGGGTCCGGGCAGCGTCCAGGTCCTGCTTGAGCCACTCGACGGGCGCATGCGAGTCATTGCCCGCCGGGTCCGTGTTGATGACGACAAAGTGCGTGCCCTTGTAGTCAAACGAGTAGTCCAGCTTGCTCTGGTCGGTGGTGATGTGGTCCGTGCCCGCTTTCGGGAAGTTGGTCGGATCCCACGTCACCTGCTGGCCGAGGATCTGCTGCGTCCGCGTCTGGTCGATGACGACGTCGCTCATGTTGTTGCGCCAGGTGTCTTCGTTCGCCTGGGTGGCGACCTTCTTGGTCTTGCCATCGGGCGTCTTGATTACATCCTGGACCTCATGGTTGCCCGGCACGGGGAAGACGTAGACGCCGTTCTCGTAGTAACCGGAGACCATGCCCCGCCAGAACGCATACTGGCGGTTCAGGACGTTCGCATCCGAATTCGGGGTGTAGCCCATGATCATATCGCCGTTGAAGAAGAACATGCTCGACTTCTGGGCGACGACTTCCTTCTCCATCCGGTTGACGACCTTGCTGTTGTTCAGCCACACCAAGTCCTGCTGCGACAGGTTCGGGGTCTTGGTGTCGACGCGGGAATCGCCGACCGAGGAGAAGGCGAAGAGCAGGGGGTTGCTGCGGACGGCCGCCTCGATCTGCTCGAGGGTTTTGGTGCTGACCCAGGTGCTGCCGTTCACCAGGTACGGGGCGGCTGTGAGCGCCAGTGCCTTGCCCTGGACGGTTGCGGCTGTCGTGCCTGCCGTGAGGGTCGCATCGCCGCCGGGGAGCTGGATGGTGATGGTCCCATCGGCCGGGTTCCACTGGACCTGGCCGTTCCGGGACTCGATCGTCTGGCGGAGGGGGATGTCGGACGCAGCAGCGGTCAGGTGGGCGGGCAGCATACCGGCGAGCGCCACGCCAGCGGCCACGAGTGAGAGCACGGCGTACGGCTTACGAAGATGCACCGGGGGTCACCTCATACTTCAGAAATGTGTCACCTGTTGACAGTGTCGCATAACGGGATGGATGCGGTATGAGGGCTGGATTATCGTTGGATGAAGATT
>JAQBPS010000157.1 GCA_028287415.1 Bacillota bacterium
CGGGCGCCCGGCGGTTATGAGATCGGCGTCAAGGAACTCGAAATCATCCAGGTCGCTGAGGAGTACCCGATCACACCGAAGGAGCATGGCGTCGAGTTCCTCATGGACAACCGCCACCTCTGGATCCGGTCGAATCGGCAGGCGGCGGTACTCCGGATCCGCAATGAAATCACGATGGGCATCCACCAGTTCCTGCAGGATCAGGGTTTCATCCTGACCGAGGCGCCGATGCTGATGGGCACGTCCGCTGAGGGCGGCGCCGAACTCTTTCAGACGAAGTACGTCAACGACGAGCCGGCCTTCCTGAGCCAGTCGGGCCAGCTGTACGTTGAGGCGACGGCTGCGGCGCTCGGCAAGGTCTACACCTTCGGCCCGGCATTCCGTGCCGAGAAGTCCAAGACCCGCCGCCACCTGATCGAGTTCTGGATGGTCGAGCCGGAAGCCGCCTTCCTCACCCATGAGGAGAACATGGTGCTTCAGGAGCAGATGATCGAGTACGTTGTCCAGCGGGTGCTGACGCGCCGTGCGGATGATCTGAAGACGATCGGCCGCGACATCACTGCGCTCGAGCAGGTGAAGGCGCCGTTCCCGCGCATCACCTACACCGAGGCGGTCGCACTCCTCCAGAAGCTGCACAAGCCCGAGGATGAGTGGAAGCCGATCCCGTGGGGCGAGGACTTCGGCGCACCGCACGAGACCGCCATCACGTCGCAGTTTGACAAGCCCGTGTTCGTCGAGAAGTTTCCCACGAAGATCAAGGCGTTCTACATGGAGCCCGACCCCACGAACCCTGACGTCGTGCTCTGCGCCGACCTGCTGGCCCCCGAGGGCTACGGCGAGGTGATCGGCGGGTCACAGCGCATGCATGATCCCGAGCTGCTGAAGCAGCGGTTTGAGCAGGAGAAGCTCGACCCAGCCACTTACGGCTGGTACATGGACCTGCGCCGCTTCGGCAGCGTGCCCCACTCGGGGTTCGGCCTGGGCATCGAGCGGACGGTTGCGTGGATCTGCGGGCTGGACCACGTCCGGGAGACGATCCCCTTCGCCCGGCTCATCAACCGGCTGCATCCGTAGGATCCACGCATATACAGGGCGGCACCCGTCAGATTGACGTGCCGCCCTTTTTTTATGTTCAAGTGAGGCTTTCGCATCAAACGGCGTGGGGCGAACGTCCTAACTTGGTATGGGATTTGCTGTCGGTGGGAGGAGTTAGGCAATGCATGTAGAAGTTGGGAGTGCGCAAGGAAGTTAATCGATTGCAGCAGCACTAGTCGTAGCCATCAATCGAAGCTGAGGGGGTGGAGCCATGGAGGAGATCGGTCGCAGGCTGCGGTCGGCACGAGAAGGCCTGGGCATTACGCTTGAACAGGCGGAAGATGAGACCAAGATTCGGCGCAAGTACCTGGAGGCCCTGGAGACCGCGAATGAGGCAGATATTCCGGGCGAGGTCTACCTGAAGGGGTTCCTCCGCACCTACGGTAACTATGTCGGGCTCGATGGTACAGAGCTCGTGGAAACGTATAAGGAGCGTACGGGCACGAGGGATTGGCAGGGCGGCGCCGCCCGTGAGGAGCGGGGGACCCAGCCGGGGACGGCAGGGGCCGCAGGTGTGCCGGTCGGTCCATCTGGTGCAGCCTCGCAACAACGGGCCAGCCCGGCTCGGGAGCCCTCAGGGGCCGCGGGCCGGCCGGGTGCTGGTCCCGCAGCCGCAGTCGCCACCGGGGCTGTCGGTTCCGCTAGACCGCGCGCCCGTCCGGCGGGTGAGCGACCCCGCCCGCGGACTGGACGCCCTGTCAGCCTCGATCGCCGGACCGGCATGAGCCCGGGAGTCAAACTGCTGCTCATCGCCGTGGTTCTGCTGGCCGCTGTTGCCTACGTGGGCTGGCTGATCTTCCGCCAGGCGGGTCCGACATCAGCGCCACCGTCGGCGACGAACCCACCCGTCCCGGTGCAGCAGCCCAAGGTGGCCGATCCGACGCCGAAGCCGCCCGAGCCGGCGCCAAAGCCACCTGAGCCGGCACCGCCGAAGGTGACGATGACCAGGGGCACGGGCGAGGACGTGATTTTTACCGTCGCCGCCAAGGAGATTCAGGTCACGGTGGAGCCCGGCACCCGGCCGGTCTGGCTTCAGGCGGAGGTGGACGGCAAGACTGCCTACGCTGCGACCACCACCAAGCCGGTGGAACTGACGGGCACGAAGATCAGGATCCGCGCCGGCCACATGGATGGCGTCAGCCTGACCGTCAACGGGCAGCGCTTCGACAAGCCGCTTGATGCCGTCACCTACAACCTCATCTTCAACGGCCAATAGTGCAGGCGCCCCGGCGATTATCACATCGCCGGGGCGTTTGCTGCGCAGTCGGCGGCGCTCGGCCCCCGTCCCACTTCGATTGAATACCTAGTGCTGCGCCTGCCGAATACTACGGCAGGAGGTGTCGGCATGCTCAAGTCGAGCATTCCGGGCCGGGTACTGGCGGTCGCAGCCGCCCTCTGGCTCGGGCTCACCCCGGCGGTCGCGGGGGCTGTGCCGCGGACGGCGTGCCCCGAGCCGGCATGGCGTGCGGAGGGGGCGCCACAGTTGTGGGCGTGGGCCGCAATCCTGATGGATTGGCGCACCGGCGAGGTGCTCTACGCCAAGAATGCCTGCAACCGGCGAGACCCGGCCAGCACGACCAAGATCCTGACGGCGATGATCGCACTCGAGCGGGGCACGCTCAGCGATCAGGTGAAAATCTCCCGGCGGGCGGCCACGACGCCGGGCTCGAGCATGTACCTCGGGCAGGGGCAGTTGTACTCGCTCCACGACCTGCTGCACGGGTTGCTGCTGCGATCCGGCAATGATGCCGCCACGGCGATTGCCGAGCACATTGCCGGGTCGGTGGAGGCGTTCGCCGATCTCATGAACGCAAAAGCTCGCGAGATCGGGGCCACGCACAGCCATTTCGTCAACCCACACGGCCTGACGGATAAGGAGCACTTCAGCACGGCCTACGATCTGGCGGTCATCGCGCGCTACGCACTCCAGAACGAGACGGTCCGGCAGATCGTCGGGCTGCGGGAGGCGCCGATCACCTTGGAGAACCTGAACCGGGATGTGGTGCTGCACAACACCAACCGCCTCCTCTGGCAGATGGAGGGCGTTGACGGGGTCAAGACGGGCACGACGTCTGCGGCCGGCGCGTGCCTGATCGCCAGCGCTACCCGGGACGAACAGAAGCTGATCTCGGTGGTGCTTCACGACGGCCACCGCTGGAGTGACTCGGCGCACCTGCTGGAGTGGGGCTTCGGGCGGTACCAGCTCGCCATGCTGGGGCGGGAGGGCGAGGTGCTGCTCTCCCGGTCGGTGGCGGGCGGCAAGCCGGAGCTGCTGCCGGTCGCCTTCGGTGACGACCTGGCCGTTGTGACGCCGAGGGCGGGGGCCGTGATGCCCAAGCTGGAGGTGGAGCTTCAGCAACGCATTGTCGCCCCGGTCAGGAAGGGACAGACTGTGGGCCAGGTCACGGTACGGCAGCACGGGCAGGTCAAGGCGCAGGCGCCGCTGGTCGCTGCACAGGATGTGGCGAAGCGGAACCTGCTGGACAACATCATGCGGGGGTTGAAGCCGTTCGTGCGCTGGCTGACCCAGAACGATCTGTTGTAGCAGTAGATGTGGCCCGCCGGGAACTGCCGGCGGGCTTTGTCGTGTCGCATGTAACCACCACCAGGGGAATTTTGCCCTCCGTGTGGTTGTCTGGTGCCGGCAGGGCAGGGGATTCGCTCGCGTAAGCTGAATCACTCACGCGCAATCCCCGCGAAAGGAAGCGACGCGAGTATGGCAGACCTCGCAGTGCTCATGCGCCTGTTCGGCCTTCGCTATCCGATCATCCAGGCGCCGATGGCCGGCGCCGCCGGCGGTGACCTGGCCCGGGAGGTGGCCCGGGCCGG
>JAQBPS010000599.1 GCA_028287415.1 Bacillota bacterium
CTTCCTGAACAGCATCGCTACAGCATATAATGAGATCAAACCGGCGAAACGGGGTGGAGCCCATGACCTCGGCAGACGACAAGCGCTCTGTGCTCCAACGGTTGCTGTCCGACCGCAGGGATCTCCTTCCACGGCCCGCACGCCAGTTTCTGGACGGTTTGCTCAAGGATGATCCATTGGTGGAGCGGATGCGGTTCTGTCGTGCCCAGGAGCGGGGGCAGCTGCGCAATTCGGTCCTGATCTCCACCGAAGATGGCTGCTGCTGGGCCGTGCTCCTCGGTAACGACCCGGAGGCGGGTCGCTCCGCATCGCATGCCCGGGCCCGCCTGGCCCTCGAAGGACTCGACCTCAGTCCAGGTGACGTCCTGGAGCAGCTCCGGCGGACCCCCATCTGGTTCCTGGCAGTGGATGAGGCGTTCATCTCGCCGCCGGCGGGCGAGGCTGCGGCAACGGACCGGACCGTCCACCGCTTCATGGCAATGCCCGCAGGGGCGATCCGGCGGGCGGTGCTCTGGGACCAGATCGACGCCGCACTTGATAGCGGCGACCACGCCACCTGTGCCCGGCTGCGAGCGCTTCTCGTCCTCACAGATGCGCAGATGTAGAGCGAAACGGCTTGTCTGCGGCCGGGCACAAGGCCCGGCCGCTTTATTGTCGCACGTGCCTACGGAAGGAACGCCGGGGGGGTTTGCCGAACCAGCCATGTTAGCGCGATGATGTGGTCGAGGAGGGTCTCACTTGGACGCGGCCGCCGCAACTCCCATGTTTGCACAGTACCTCGAAATTAAAGAGCAATATCAGGACACGATCCTGTTTTACCGCCTCGGCGACTTTTACGAAACATTTTTTGATGATGCGCAGACGGCTGCCCGCGAACTGGAACTGACCCTGACCGGGCGCGAGGGCGGCAAGGCGATGGGCCGGGTGCCCATGGCCGGGATCCCGTATCACTCGGCCGAGGGCTACATTGCCAGGCTGATTGAGCGGGGCTATAAGGTGGCCATCTGCGAGCAGATGGAGGATCCGAAGGCCGCAAAGGGCCTGGTCAAGCGGGATGTGACCCGCGTGATCACCCCGGGCACGCTGGTGGAACCGAAGCTGCTCCAGGAGCGGCAGAATAACTTTCTCTGCGCGGTCGCCTACGGCAAGAGCGGCTTCGGCCTCGCTGTGGCCGACATCTCCACGGGCGAGTTCGCCGCGTGCGAGTTCACCGGTAGCGACGCCATTCGCCAGCTGGTGGATGAACTCGGTCGGCTGGAGCCGGCTGAGGTGATTCTGGAGCCCGGGCTGGCGGAAGAGCCGCACCTGGCCGGCGCCCTGAAGGCGTGGGGCATTGCCATCTCAGCCTTTGACGCGAAACATTTCAAGCACGCCGAGGCGCATCGCAAGCTGACGCAGCAGTTCGCCGTAGCCAGCCTGGCCGGTTTCGGCTGTGAGCAACTGCTGCTGGCCACGGCCGCGGCGGGCGCCGCACTCGCCTATCTGTCGGAGACCCAGAAGACCAGTCTGGGGCACATCTCGGGGCTGGCGGTCTACTACCCCGGCGAGTATATGGTGCTGGACAACGCCAGCCGGCGCAATCTGGAGCTGACCCGGTCGCTGCGCGACGGCGGCCGCCGCTCCACGCTGCTGTGGGTGGTCGACAAGACGATCACATCGATGGGTGCCCGCATGCTTAAGGCCTGGCTGGAACGCCCGCTGCTGCGCCTGCCCGACATCGTCAAGCGGCACGAAGCGGTGCAGGAGCTGGTTAACAAGCCGCTGCTCCGCGCCGACGTGCGCTCGCTGTTGGGCGATGTCTACGACCTGGAGCGCCTCTCCGGGCGGGTGGCATACGGCAACGCCAATGCCAAGGACCTGATCGCCTTGAAGAATTCGCTGGTGACGCTGCCGTCCGTGCGCGTGATGCTCGAGGATGTCGCCTCCGCCCGCCTGGTGGATCTGCGGGATTCGCTCGATATGCTGGACGACGTGCGTGATCTCATCGAGCAGGCGATTAGCGACGAGCCGCCGATCAGCGTGACTGACGGCGGCGTGATCAAGACCGGCTTTGACGGCGAGGTCGACCGGCTCCGGACGGCGGGCCGCGAGGGCAAGGGCTGGATCGCGGCCCTGGAGGTCCGGGAACGCGAGAAGACCGGCATCCGGTCGCTGAAAGTCGGCTACAACAAGGTCTTCGGCTATTTTCTCGGGGTGACCAACTCGCACATCCAGCACGTGCCGGATTATTACATCCGCAAACAGACGCTGGCGAACGAGGAGCGCTACATCACGCCGGAGCTGAAGGAGATGGAGCAGGCCGTCCTCGGCTCTGATGAAAAGCTGGTGGGCATCGAGTATGAGCTGTTCGTGCAGGTGCGCAACCGGGTCGCCCGTGAGGTGACCCGCATCCAGCAGAGCGCCCGCGCCATCGCTGAACTTGATGCGCTCGCCTCGTTCGGCGAGGTGGCTGCGCTCTACGGCTACGTGCGGCCGCTGGTCGACAGCACCACGGTGCTTGAGATCAAGGACTCCCGGCACCCGGTGCTGGAGCGGGTCATGGCCGAGGGCTCGTTCGTGCCGAATGACATCGCCCTGGATACGCAGGAGAACCGGGTGATGCTGATCACCGGCCCGAACATGGGCGGCAAGTCGACCGTGATGCGTTCTGCGGCGCTCGCTTCGATCCTGTCGCAGGCGGGGTCGTTTGTGCCGGCATCGTCGGCACACATTGGACTGGTCGACCGGGTGTGGACCCGGGTCGGCGCGTCCGATGACCTGGCAACCGGCCAGTCCACCTTCATGGTGGAGATGACGGAGGTCTCGAACATTCTCCATGCGGCGACGAGCCGGTCGCTGGTCGTGCTCGATGAAGTTGGTCGTGGCACTGCCACGTTTGACGGCCTGTCGATCGCCTGGGCGATCACCGAGTATCTGCACGAGCGGGTCGGCGCCCGCACACTCTTCGCCACGCACTACCATGAGCTCTGCGAACTCGAGGGCATGCTGCCGGGCGTCAAGAACTTCAGCATGGCCGTGCGGGAGAAGGGCGACGACATCGTCTTCCTCCGCAAGCTGATCCGGGGCGGTGCGGACCGGTCGTACGGCATCCAGGTGGCACGCCTCGCCGGCCTCCCGAAGGAGGTCGTGGAGCGCTCCCGTGAGATCCTCGCGACCCTTGAGGAGGACGAGGGCGAGCGGAAGCAGCGCCGTGAGGTCGCGACCGTCAAGCTGCGCCACAAGCCGCAGGTGCAACTGACATTCTTCGAGCAGAAGCAGCATCCGGTGGTGGAGGAGCTGCTGGGCCTGAATGTGCTGGCACTCACGCCAATTGATGCGCTGAATTTGCTGTATAAGTTACAGGCGAAGGCGAAGGAAGGAAGATAAAGACATTTTTTAGCCGCAGATTGCGCAGATTTCGCAGATTCGGAACGAATAAATATAATTTTGTCCGGTCCGAAAATCCGTGTTTTGACCGGGAATCTGCGTAATCTGCGAAATCTGCGGCTATAAAAAAGAGCCCCCACAGCAACACCCCGTGCGCATACTACCAGGAAAGGGGGACTAGGCATGATTCGCCTCGACCTGGTAAATGTCGGCGTGATTGAAGAGACGGGGGGCATCCTGCTCGTGCTCCGGGCTGCGGAGCAGGAGCGGTTGCTGGTCATCGAAACGGGCGTTTTCGAGGGCCGGGCGATCGCCATGGAGGC
>JAQBPS010000600.1 GCA_028287415.1 Bacillota bacterium
GAATATGAATGAGTCAAGTATGTTAATACGTAAGCCGTATAAATGATAATTGATGGAATGAATACGCAGGTGATCGTGCAGTTGCCAGCCAATTACGCTGTAGACAGAGCATGAGGGGGACCAGACGTGCAACGGCAGCGACGATTCCTGGCGGTTCTGGTGGCGCTGGCATTGGCGATGATCGCAGGCTGCAGCGGCGGCGCAAAGTCCCCATCCCAAGGCGCCGACGGCAAGACTCAGAAGCCCCTGGTGATCGCACTCGGCTCCGACACCCGGACCCTGATCCCGATGAAGATCGTCGACTCGACGACCGCGCAGCAACTGACCTACATCTACGATGATTTCCTGATCCGGGACCCCGCGAAGAACTGGGACTGGGGCCCGAACCTGGCCGACTCCTGGCGGATTGTCGACGACCTGACCTGGGAGTTCAAGCTCCACAAGGGGATCAAGTTCCACAACGGCGAGGATTTCACTGCCGAGTCGGTCAAGGTGACGATCGACACGATCCAGGCCGACAAGGACTCGCACTACAACCCGCGCTTTAGCATGATCAAGGAGGTCCAGACCCCCGACCCCTACACCGTGATCATCAAGACGGACAAGCCCTCGCCGATCCTCCTCTCCCGCATTGCCGACCTCAAGCCGATGCCGCCGAAGTTCGTCAAGGATAAGGGCGCGGCTGCGCTCCAGCAGACGCCGATTGGCGTCGGGCCCTACAAGTTCGTGAAGCACGTGAAGGATGAGCAGCTGGTGCTGGAGGCCAACCCCGACTACTGGGGCGGGAAGCCGTCGATCCAGCAGGTGATCTTCAAGCCGATCCCGGAGTTCGCCACCCGGCTCTCCGCCCTGCTGGCGGGCGAGGTCGACATCATCCAGAGCGTGCCAACCCACGCCGTCGACCAGGTGAACAACTCGGGCAAGGCGACGGTCAAGGTCGTCCCCAGCTCCCGGATCAACTACGTCGCCCTGAACAACCTGAAGCCCAACAGTCCCTTCAAGGATGTGCGGATCCGCCAGGCCATGAACTACGGGGTCGATGTGGACAGCATCATCAAGTTCGTGCTAAGCGGCTATGCCACCCGGATGGCGGGTGCGCTGGCGGAGATCAATCCGGAGACGAACAAGAGTATCAAGCCTTACCCGTTCGATGTCGCCAAGGCGAAGCAGCTCTTCGCCGACGCCGGGGTCGACCCGACGAAGTTGACCCTGACCATGGATGCCTCCATGGGCCGCTACCCGATGGACAAGGAGTTCGCCGAGGCCGTCGCGGCGCAGCTGAACAAGAACCTGGGTATCAAGGTGAACATCACGTTCAACGAGTGGGGCACCCACCTGGACAAGATCGTCAAGCGGAACACGGGCGACATGTTCGTGCTCGGCTGGGGTCCGGCGTTTGATGCCGAGGGCACGATCGGGGACCTGTTCGTGGGGGATCGCACCTACAGTGGTTTTGGCGACCCGGTGCTCGAGAAGCAGATCAACGAGGCCCGCCCGCTGGTCGACCCGGCGAAGCGGCAGGCCGCCTGGGACAAGGTCCAGGAGGAAGCTTACAAGACGGCCGGCTGGATCTTCCTGTGGCAGCAGCACGACCTGTACGGCGTGAGCAACCGCGTTGACTTCACCCCCCGTGCCGACGAGCGCATTGATGCGTGGCGCATGAAATTCAAGGGCTAGAGGTGGTGCCATGGCCCGCTTCCTCGCACGGCGCCTGTTGGAGACGCTTCTGGTGATCTACCTCGCACTGACCGCAGTCTTCTTCATGCTTCACCTGACCGGCGACCCCGTGCTGCTGTTCATGCCCACAGATGCGCTGCCCCAGCAGATCGAACAGGTGCGCCAGGAGATGGGCTTTAACGATCCGGTCATCGTCCAGTACGGGCGCTTCATCGGCAAAGCTGTCTCTGGCGATTTCGGCCAGAGCCTGCGCTATCAGGAGCCGGCGATGGGCCTGCTGCTCGAACGCTACCCCGCCACGATGGAACTGGCGCTGAGCTCCCTGCTCCTGTCGCTGGTGATTGCGATTCCTGCGGGCGTGATCGCCGCCGCCCGGCGCAATGGGGTCTATGATGGTGTCGCGACGGTGCTGAGCGTCGCCGGGCAGGCGATTCCGGGCTTCTGGCTGGGCATTGTCTGCATCGTCTTCTTCTCGGCGAAGCTGGGCTGGCTGCCCACGAGCGGGCGGGGCGGGCTGGACCACCTGATCATGCCGGCAGCCACCCTGGCCGCCTACACCGGCGCCCGGTTCGTGCGTATCACCCGCTCAACCGTGCTGGATGTGCTCTCGCAGGACTACATCCGCACGGCTCGGGCCAAGGGACTGGCGGACAACCGGGTGCTGTTCAAGCACGCGCTGAAGAACGCCGCCATCCCGATTTTGACGCTGCTGGGGCTCCAGGTGGGCCAGCTGTTGGGCGGCGCCGTGGTCACGGAGACGGTGTTCGCATGGCCCGGCGTCGGCCGGCTGATTGTGCAGGCGCTGCTGAATCGGGACTTCCCGCTGGTGATCGCCGGGGTGTTCACCATCGCCACCTTTGTCGCTCTGATCAACCTGGTCGTGGACATCAGCTACTCGGCCGTCAACCCGCAAGTCCGCTATGCATAAGGAGGGAGCGCGGGTGAGCGCTCGGGCGCCCTACTGGCTCCGCAAGCTCCTGCACAACCGGGTCGGCCTTCTGGGGCTGATCATCGTCGCCGTGGTGATTCTGGTCGCGGTACTGGCGCCGTGGGTCTCACCGCAGGACCCGAACTTCACGGAGATGGCGGACAAGCTGATCCCACCCCTGACCCGGGGCCACCTGCTCGGTACTGACCAGCTCGGGCGGGATATCCTGGCCCGGATCATCTGGGGCAGCCGCATTTCCCTGGGGATCGGCATCTATGCGGTGGTCGTGTCGGGGATCATCGGCGTCGCCGTGGGGCTGGTGGCCGGCTTCTACGGGGGCTGGATCGATACGATCGCCATGCGGATTGTCGATGTGCAGCTGAGCTTCCCGTTCATTCTGCTGGCGCTGGTCCTGAACGGCATTCTGGGGCCGGGCTTTCGCAACCTGGTGATCACGCTGATCATCAGTTCCTGGGTCACCTACGCCCGCCTCGCCCGGGGCGAGGTGCTGGCGGTCAGGCATAAGGAGTTTGTGCTGGCTGCCGGAGCCCTGGGCATGCGCGACTGGCGGATCATGATCAGGCACATCCTGCCGAACATCATCACGCCGGTGATTGTCGTGAGCAGCCTGAACCTGGCGCAGTTGATTGTCGCGGAGGCGGCGATCAGCTTCCTGGGCTTTGGGGTGCAGCCGCCGCAGATCTCCTGGGGGAACATGCTCTCGGAAGGGCGGGACTACCTGATCAACGCCTGGTGGCTGGCCACCTTTCCGGGCCTGGCCCTGGCCTTTGCGTCGCTCGGCATCAATCTGACGGGCGACTGGCTCCGTGACACACTGGACCCGAAATTGAAACTCTAGGAGGGCGACAGACGTGCCGTTCGTGCCACAGCATGTGTTTGCGGACCGGGCGAAGCAGATTCGGGCCTACCTGACGACGAATGGACTGGAAGCGCTGATTGTGACCACGCCGGACAACTTCTACATGGTGTCGGGCTTCCATCTGGATGTGGCGCCGTGGGAGCGGCCGGTCGCGGCCGTGATCCCCCGGGAGGGCGAGCCGTTCCTGGTGATGAACGAGCTCTCCACGAACCACCTGCTGATGGCAGCGGAGCGGGAGAGCCTGTTTGTTAAGGACTATGCGGTTTATGTCGAGCATCCGCGGGCCGTTGGGCGGAGTTACACACGGGGGCAGTGGGGCGAGCTGTTGGCAGCCAAGTTGCGGTCGTGCGGTGTGCGGCGGGGCCGGGTGGCCGTTGAGGGGAGCGGGCCTGCGGCGCTGCGGGAGGCGATGCCGGAGCTGGTGTTTGAGGACGCCACGCGGTTTCTCGTGCTCATGCGCACGATCAAGTACCCGGAGGAGCTGGCGATCATGCGGCTCTGCGCCGACCTGACGGACTGGGCGCAGGACCGGTACATGGAGCAGGTGAAGCCGGGGCTCACGGTCACGGCCTTTGACTTCGAGATCTGCCGGCAGGTCGCCGAGGAGGGCGCCCGTCGCTGGCCGAAGGACCGGCTGGAGGTGCGGGTTCGGTCTGCGAGCGGTGCTGCCTCAGCCTCCCCGCACGGCACAGGGGCGTTCTGCGCCGAGCAGTTCGAGGCGGGCGACGGGGTGGTCAACATCATCGTCCTGCGGCTGAGCGGCCTGGTGGTCGAGAATGAGCGGACGCTCTTCATTGGCCAACCCCGGAGCGAGATCCAGCGCCGGGCGTTCGAGGCGGCGAC
>JAQBPS010000165.1 GCA_028287415.1 Bacillota bacterium
GCGGTATCAGCGTGGCGTGCGCATCTTCGATCGAGGCAACCGCCATGCCGTTCCGGTTGAAGACCGCCGCCGCCATGATCAGGATCGCAGCGTTGACAAAAAAGGCGGCGTTCAGGGCGACGAACGAGTCGGCGATGGCGAATTTGTAGAGCTTGCGCTTGTGTACAGGATCGTCTGCCTTCATGCGGCTCTGCACGAGCGCCGAGTGCAGATAGATGTTGTGGGGCATGACCGTGGCGCCCAGCATGCCGATGGCCACGTAGATCGACTTCGTGTCCAGGTGTGGCACGAACATACCGTGGGCGATGGCGCCCAGGTCCGGCTTCGCCAGGAACAGCTCTACCACGTACGACCAGCCGACGAGCGACACCAGCCCGATGATGGCAAGCTCCAGCCCCCGGTGGCCCCACCGCTGGATCGCCAGCAGCAGCAGCACGTCAAGCCCGGTGATGAACGTGGCCGGCAGCAGCGGAATGCCGAACAGCAGATGAATGCCGAGGGCGGAGCCCATGAACTCGGCGAGGTCGGTCGCAACCATTGCCAGCTCGGCCGTGGCCCAGAGGCCGTACGCTACGGGCCTGGAGTAGCGCTCCCGGCAGAGTTGCGCCAGATCCCGCCCGGTCGCGATGCCGAGCTTCGCTGAGAGCGTCTGGAGCAGGATCGCCATGATGTTGCTGACCAGCAGCACCCAGAGCAGCCGGTAGGCGAACCGGGAGCCGCCGTCGAGGTCGGTCGCCCAGTTGCCCGGATCCATGTACCCCACGCTGATGACAAACGCCGGGCCGAACAGCCCCAGCGCCCGCTTGCCGATGCGCAGCCAGTTGCCGATGCGCCCGAGCCAGCCTGGCGATTCGGGGTCCATTGGCACCGAGAGCTCTGAGTCTGAACGCATAATCACCCTCCTATATCGCCTGTCGTGATTTCCTTGAACCAAGAGTTTTTCCCAAGGGAAACTTAGGGGGCTGAAAAAGGCAGGGTTCTTTCCCTGCGTAATTTGGCAGCTGCGAAACAGGACTTCGAGACCTCTAAACTCCATTTACAATATGCCAAACCGAGCAGGGTTTTGTCAATACGCAGCCAACCTATCGGATGAAATCAGTGTGATCAGGAGGATGCTCCCTGATGGATATGATTCACATGGAACCCATCGGCGTGGTCCGGAACGGCGTGACCGAAGCGGTGGATGAGGGGTGGGGGGAGGTCACCTCGGAGATTGTACTGCGGCCTGATCTCGCCGGTATCGTGGACGGCATGGAGGGGTTTTCGCACGTGCTCGTGGTCACCTGGCTGCACGAGACGCCCGCCGTGCCGGAAGTGAAGCGGCGCCCCCGGGGCCGCAACGACATGCCCGTGCTGGGCCTGCTGGCGCAGCGGGCCCGCCACCGGCCGAACCCGATCGGGATCACGGCGTGCGAGGTGGTGGCGGTGGCCCCGGACCGGCTCACAGTGCGGGGGCTGGACGCGATCGATGGAACGCCGGTGCTGGACTTGAAGCCGTACTTCCCGGCGTTCGACCGGCGGGAGGCTATGGTGCCGGAATGGGTGGATCGGTTGATGTCGGGGTATTTCGCGAAGTGATAGCGTGTTAGCGGACTACGCGTGGCTGCGTCAGGGCGGCCGAGGCGTCCGACACGGGTGCCCCTGCTCCCCGATCCTTGCGCTTAACGGGTTCTAACGCTTCCCCTCTTAGCGTGCGCCGCCATCATCCGCGCCGCTGTAACAACTATCAGGGACGCTCCATTGATGGCGTCCGGTAAGATGCGTAAGAACCCGTAAAGCGAAGGCTCTCCTTTTCCGCTCAGCAACTTCAACAACCTGCCGTCTAAAATCGTAACGGCAGAACGTTGAATTTGCTTCGCTCGTCGCGTAGTGGGCACCCATGTCGGGCGCCTCGGTATCCCACCCATGCCTCAGGGGCCCGCTCCTCCGCGCAAACGGGGCACCGCTCTTCCCCCGGGTTTTTGTCGGGGTGGTGGCACGTAGCGCTGGCGGGGGTTGGGCTCAACGACCAACCGCAAGCAAGAAGCCCTGGCTGCCTGTATTTAACAGGTCGCCGGGGCTTGTGCTCGCGATACCTCAATCACTCATAGCGCACCCGGAGCAGCCCGGCCGTCGTGAAGATCACGGCGAGCGAGAGCAGGACGACCAGGGGCCAGAGTAGCGCACCCCAGGCGCCGCCCCGCAGCATCACCTCGCGGAAGCCGTCCATCGCCCAGGCCTGCGGCGTGAGATAGCCGATCCGGCGCATCAAGGGGCTCACGAAGTCCAGCGGCCAGTAAACGCCGCCCAGCATGCTCGTGGCGATCACGAGCGCCACGCCGATCGCCGCCTGCTGCTCCTGTGTCCGCACAAAGCCCGCCAGGCAGAGGCCCATTGCTCCGCCGCAGAGGATCAGGGCGGAGGCGACCGCCAATAGCGGCAGCGGCGGACCCCAGTTGGCCCCGAAGAGCACGGCCGTCAGCCCCCAGAGCACGCCGAACTGCGCCAGCCCCGTAATGAAAAAGCTGAGAATCAACCCCCCCAGGATCGCCAGCTTCGGCGTCGGGGTGGTCAGGAGCCGGCCCCAGGTGCCGGCCTGCCGCTCCTGGAGGATCGCGCCGCCGCCCATGAACACCAGCATCATCACGAACATCACGGTGAAGCCCATCGCGGTCTGCCCGAGCTGTGAGCCCTTCGCAGGCGCCGTGCTATCAGGCTTGCGTGCGGACTCTTGCACCGCTGTGATGCCCAGCGACTTCCGCTCGGACACCACCCGACTGTACGCCTCAGCGACCCGCGCTTCATCATTCGCGGAGCCCGCGATCTGCCGGGCAAGCAGGTAATCGCCAGCGACCCGCGCTGCCTCCCGCTGGACGGCGGGCCCCACCCCGACGTTACTGCTCCCACCCGGGGCGGACTGCATCACAAGCTCCGGCGCCTTTCCGTCGCTAATCCCCTGCTGGAATCCCGCGGGAATGATCAGGCCAGCTTCGATCTGTCTGTCCGTGAACAGCCGGGGCAACCGGTCCGCCGTGACCACCTGCACGCGCAGGTTCTGCTCCCCGGACAGCGCCGCTACCAGCTGGCGCGAGGCGAACGTGGCGTCTGCATCGACAATGGCGACCGGGTAGGTGCGACCGCTGCTTTCACCGCCGCCACCATCGCCGAGGGCCACACCGAAGACCACCGTCATCAGCAGCGGCATACCGAACGACATGATCAGCGTCGCTTTGCTCTGGAACGTCTGTCGCAGCCGCAGCAGGGCGATCAGCCAGGCTTGACGCATCGAATCCACCTCCTATCGGGATGCCAGGCGCCAGGCGCCGACCGTGCCGGTCACCGCGCCAACCGCAACCAGGACCGCAACCGGCAGCCATATGTTGCTCAGGCTCAGGCCGGCCATGATGTCCAGGAAGCCTTT
>JAQBPS010000174.1 GCA_028287415.1 Bacillota bacterium
CGCAGCCTTGATCGGCTCGCCCATGTTCGCCGCCAGATCAACCCCCGAGTGCATCCGCCCCCAGCGCGGGCCGAAGGGGGAGCTGACGGGCGCCACCACAGGCCAGCTGAACATGCCGGCGTAAGCCGCGACTGCTTCCGCCTCGGGCGCCGACGCGGTGGCAACAACAGTTGTGCCGGTTTTCGCCGGGATCACCAGCTGCTGCCCGACTTGGATGTCGCCCGCATCAATACCCCGGTTCGCCACCAGCAGGTCCTGCAAAGCAACGCCATAGCGGGCGGCCAGCTCCCAGAGCGTATCGCCCTGTGCGACTGTGTGCTGTGTGACATGGGCTGCGGCCTTCGCGGCCGGCTGGGCAGTTCCCGGCGCGGGCGCGTCTGTGCGTGTGCCTTTTTCAGCAGGCGGCTTCACCGGCGCCGTCTGCGTTACGGTTGCAGGCGCGGCGGGGGGCGACGCTGCCGGGAGATGTCCCCCGGCCCGCGCCGCCTGTGCCTGCTGCAACGCCGGCTCGTCCCGATGGCCGCGGACGCCGATCCCATAGCTAAGCGTACCCGAAAAGATCACCAGACTGGCTGCGACAATGCTGGCCACATAAAAAAGACGGATCGGCGCCTGCGCCAACCTTGTCCACCTCCAAAGGTTGATAGGACAGGTATATGCATCGCCGATCCGCGTTATGACAATCTCGGTTGAACGAAAGCGCCCGCCTAGCCGCGCGGCTGCGTGCCCGTGACCCATGCCGGCTTCCGATCGAGCCGGTGAGCCGCCTCAATCAGGCGGATCGTCCCAGTCCGGCAGCGCAGTGCGATCGAGTGCGTACGCGCCAGGTGGTTTCCGGTGTAGCGGACGCCCCGCAGCAGGTCGCCGTCCGTGATCCCCGTGGCGGCAAAGAAGACATCCTCACCCTTGACCAGGTCTTCCAGGCGCAGCACCTGCGTCGGGTCGGCCAGGCCCATGGCCTTGCAGCGCTCTGTCTCCTGCTCGTTCTCAGGCTTGAGCCGGGCCTGCATGTCGCCGCCCAGGCACTTGATCGCTGCGGCCGCCAGCACGCCCTCCGGCGCACCACCGATCCCCATCAGGATATCAACGCCGCTATCGCCCATGGCTGCGGCTACCGCCGGTGCAACATCGCCGTCGGTGATCAGCTTGATCCGGGCGCCCGCCTCCCGGCACTCCTGAATCATCTGCTGGTGGCGATCCCGGTCGAGAATCACGACGGTCATGTCGCTGACGTCCTTGCCCTTGGCCCGGGCCACCCAGCGGAGGTTCGCCGTCCATGAGGCGGTGATATCGATGCACCCCTTGGCCTCAGGGCCGACCGCGATCTTCTCCATGTACATGTCGGGCGCGTGCAGCAGGCAGCCCCGGGGAGCGACCGCCACCACGGCGATCGAGCCGTTGAGGCCCTTGGCGACCAGATTTGTCCCCTCCAGGGGGTCGACCGCGACGTCAACCGCCTCGCCGCCGCCGCCCACACGTTCGCCGATGTACAGCATCGGCGCCTCATCCATCTCGCCCTCGCCGATCACCACGGTGCCGTCAATCTGAACGGTATCAAATCCGGCCCGCATGGCGTCCACCGCCAGCTGGTCGGCCTTGTTTTTCTCTCCCCGTCCCATCCAGCGGGCGCACGCCAGTGCTGCCGCCTCCGTGACACGGACCAGTTCCAGCGCCAGTTCACGCTCCATACGCCCATCCCCCTCGGGTTATTACATGCCTCAAACCATACTCCATTTTACTGCGAATGCAATCAATCGGGGTTATAGATTCTACATCGCTTTGCGATAGCCGATATCTATAGGTGCGGTAGCGCTCTGTAGGTTTTTTATATTGACGCGGATTCCGCGGATCCCGCGGATTTCCGGCAGTAGCACTGATTAGTGTAGTCGGCGCCTCAAGGTCGGGACTGGGGTGTTTAAATATATATTTTTAACACCTGAGTCCCGCCCTTGTAGGTCACCGCCTAACAAAAATCCGCCTGGGCTCTGGAAATCCGCGAAATCCGCGGACTCCGCGTCAATAAAAAGATCGGAAAAGCCAGAGAGCTAAAAGCTCCCTGGCCCGACTACCGCCTCGGTAAGCTACACCTTGCCCTTCGCAGTCTCCCAGTCCTTGAGGAACCGTTCGATGCCGGCGTCCGTCAGCGGGTGCTTGAGCATCTGCTTGAACACCTTGTACGGAATGGTGGCGATGTGAGCACCGGCCTTGGCGCTCGCGGTCACCTGACCCGGCGTCCGGATCGAAGCGGAGATGATCTCCGTGTCGATGCCGTGAATCGCGTAGATGTCCGCAATGTCACGGATCAGCTGGATGCCGTCCATGCTGATGTCGTCCAGCCTGCCCACAAACGGGCTGACATAGCTGGCCCCGGCCCGGGCGCACAGTAGCGCCTGATTGGCGGTGAAGTTCAGCGTGAGGTTGGTCTTGACGCCAATTTCACTGAGCCTGGCACAGGCCTTCAGCCCCTCGTCGGTCATCGGCAGCTTGATCACGACGTTCTTGTGCATCTCGTAGTACTGCCGGGCCTCCGCTACCATCTCCGCAGCCTGAAGGCTGACCACTTCCGCACTGACGGGCCCGTCGACAATCGCGAGGATCTCGCCCAGCACCTGCTTGAAATCCCGGCCTTCCTTCGCCACCAGCGACGGGTTGGTGGTGACGCCATGCAACACGCCCCAGGACGCGATTTCCCGAATCTCGTCTACGTTGGCGGTGTCAATGAAAAACTTCACTGCGGCACGCTCCTCTCCGGGTCTCGGTGAGCTTACTGCTTTCAAGATACCACAAACGCCTGCGTTATATAAATCAAAAGGCCGGGTTACCCCGGCCTGCTTTCACTTTTTGTGTCCTTTGCGGCGGTTGCCCGCCTCGGCACCAAGCTCGATGCGGCCGATCCGCTCCAGGGCCGCAATGTCGTCCTGACTGCTCGCCAGCAGGGTGTGGTCACGTCCACAGGTGGGACAGGTCAGATCGAGCCGCTCCGGGTAGATATCGACCGAGATTTGCTGATTGCCGCAGCAGCAGGTGAGGTTGCCCTCCTCAGCCAGGCGGTGCACCCGGCTCAACGCCTGGTACATGACCTCCGGCGAGTCAAAGTACTCGCCAAACGCGGCATCCTCCATGAGGCGGTCCAGTTCCGTGCCGCCAGTGCGGGCGTACGTATCCACCTCTTGCTCCGGTCCGAATACCCCCAGTTGCAACTCCGTGTCGGAGCACGAGAGCGCTTTCAGTTCCGTATTCCAAAAGCTTTTGGGCGTGTAATACAGGAAATGCACGCCGTCGCATAAGTAGCAAGGGATTTGCAGCCAGACCTGCCCGGGTCGCCCCCCGACAGTCAGCTTCTGCCCGCCGCAGGAGCACGTAAGCTTGACCGACGGGCTGCCGTTAACTTCAAAGCGCGAGACAGCGGCCGTTTCCATTTGCCCGCATTGCGGACAGCGGATTGCGAAGGCCGTGCGAGCAGAAATCAGCACGGGGCCTCCCCCCTCTTTCCCCAACCAGCCGCCTAGTTTGATCTAGCAGATTACTACATGTTTCGATCAGCCAGGCGTAATATCCTCCTTGCTTCAGCGGGGGCGGCGACCGGCCGGCCCAGCTCCGCCGCCAGTCGCACAATCCGCTCCACCAGCATTTCGTTGGACGCCAGCACGCCCCTGGTGTAGTAGATATTGTCCTCCAGCCCAACCCGGACATGGCCCCCGAGGAGTATGGCTACGTTGGCCAGGGGGAGTTGTGCCCGCCCGATGCCGGCAACCGACCAGGTGCACTCCGCCGGGATTGACTCCGCCATGTGTAGCAGGTTGCGAATGGTCGGGGCGATGCCGCCCGGCACACCCATGACGAAATCGAAGTGGAGCGGCAGCTTTAGAATGCCCTTCCTGACAAGCGCCAGGGCGTTCTCAATGTGGCCCAGATCGAACGCTTCAATCTCAGGCACGACGCCTTGCTCCGCCATGGTCCGGGCAAAGTGCTCGATCAGGTCGGGGGGGTTCCAGAACACGCCCTGACCAAAGTTGACAGTGCCGCCGGTCAGACTGGCCATTTCCGGTTGGAGCAGGACCGGCTGGATGCGCTCCTCGGCGGACATGCCGACCGCACCGCCCGTGGACACCTGCACAATAATATCCGTCACGGCCCGCACCGCACTCAGGATCTCGGCGTAGACCGCCTGGTCCTGGGTGGGCGTCCCGTCCGGCAGCCTGCCATGGACATGCACCATGGCGGCGCCCGCTGCCCGGCAGCGCGCGGCAGCCCCGGCGAGCTCCGCCGGCATGACCGGCAGGTGCGGATTCTGCGCTCGGGTCACTTCGGCCCCGTCCAGCGCTACCGTGATGATCAACTTTTCCATGGCGTTTCCTCCCCCGCAAATGGATTCCCGCGAAAAAAACGGCCGGGCTATTCAGCCGGCCGTTGAAACTGCTTGGGCACCACGCAGGTGCCGCTCGCCCGTGTCACCAGAAGCGGTTGGGTTAGCACCCGGGCCCGCGAAGGCTGCTCCGGGGTGGGATCGGCAGCGATTACCTTGTAGGCCTCGAATGTCATCGCACGCGAGGTATTGCCGACCCGGTCGATCCGTGCCCGGACCTCAATGTAGTCGCCGGCATAAACCGGCGCTGTGAACGTCACAGAATCGTAGGCGACGAACAAGCCTTCATCGCCGTCATTCTGGATCAGCAGTTCCGTGGCCGCGTCCCCGAACAGCGCCAGCATGCGGGCGCCGTCCACCAGATTCCCGCCGTAGTGCGCGTCATGGGCCGACATCCGGATCCTCAGGAAGGACTCCGTCACGCTTTCTCCCCCTCCGCGAGCACGTCCTGCACGAGCTGGCGCAACTCAAACACATCGAAGGGTTTACTGACACAGTGGACAGCGCCGCTGCTCAGAGCCTCGTTCACCCGCTCGCCGTCACCCACCGCGGTCATCATCAGCACAATGAGATCCGGGTAGAGGCTCTTGAGAGCTCTGAGCGTCTCCAGCCCGTCCATGACGGGCATTTTCATGTCCAGCAGCACCAGGGCCGGCACCTCGGCGGCGGCGATCGCCACGGCTTCCTGACCGTGTGCTGCCGTGGCCACGCGAAAGCCGACCTCCTTGAACACTTCCTGAATCAGCCGGCGGACGCCCAATTGGTCATCAACCACTAGCATAAGCGGACTTTCTGTGGGCATGCCGGGAATCACCTCTGTTAGCTAGGGCAGCTGTGACATAATCTTTCGGCGCCAGGCGGCCAATTCCTGGTTTGCGTCAACGCCAAACGGATGACCGGCCCACGTGGTGCTGACGGGCAGTCGGATTTGCTTGCGCACGAACTGGTACCCGGGCTGATCGATCACCACGTCCAGTGTCTGGACGGCATCCACCGGGGTCAATGTCACTGAGACATGACCGTTTCGGCTCAGGAACTGCTGCCCGTTGACCGTAATGGTCGCGTCCGTGAAGGCGCCGCTCTGGGAATCCCGGAGTCCCAGCACGACCGTGCCCGGCTTATTACGGACCAACTGGGGCACCATCGGTTCAACCAGCAGCTCCGGCTCCCCAACAG
>JAQBPS010000181.1 GCA_028287415.1 Bacillota bacterium
GATACAGCGCAGCTCCCGACCCAACGCCTCAATCTTGGCCGGGCCCGGC
Source organism: Bacillota bacterium (assembly GCA_028287415.1). GTDB lineage: Bacteria > Bacillota > Sulfobacillia > Symbiobacteriales > Symbiobacteriaceae > RYN-353. The sequence goes on from JAQBPS010000181.1 coordinate 50, forward strand.
AGGCTGATATAGGCATCGTGAAGGAGCAACTCGGTCTTGTAGCCAAAGCCATCCAGCGTCTCCTTCAGAAAGCCGAAACTCTCGCGCTCCGCCGGGGTGCCGGCGTGACGCTGCCACTTCACCATTGCGCGCACCTGGCCCATCATGAGCGGACCGTCGATCTGGCTGATCAGCTGATCCTCAATGGACCGCAACTGATCTTCATTGGACCGCAACTCGCTCACTGCGAACCCTCCCTGTTTTTCTTGCCGCTACCGAAAACATCGACTACGTCCACCTTCTTCAGCCCCATCCCCAGCAAGACCACGAGCACGACACTGAACAGGATCAGCAGCGTGGAAAGCGCCGCGATGGTCGGATCCTGCCACTTCTCCAGGTAAAGGTACATCTCAATGGGCAGCGTGGTGTTATCGCCCCGCACCAGGAAGAGCGAGGTCTCCACCTGATCAAAGGAGATGATGAAGGCAAACAGGGCGCTGACCATCAGGCCGACCCGGATCTGCGGCAGCACCACCTTGAAGAAGGTACGCAGCGGCCCGGCCCCCAGGTCCATGGCAGCCTCTTCAAGCGTGATATCGAGCCCCTGCAAGTTAGCCGACACGATGGCCATCACAAAGGGCAGCGACACCAGGGCGTGCGAGATGACAAGCCCTGTCAGCCCTCCGAACAGGCCAATGCGGATAAACAACATGAACAGCGCCACGCCCAGGACCATCTTCGGCAGCACGATTGGGCTGAGGAAAAACGACTTGATCAGGTTGGCGCCGACCAATTTGTGCCTTATCAACACAATCGAAGCCATCGTGCCTGCAATCACCGCCAGGATCGTTGAGAGCACCGCAACCACCACGCTCCGCACGGCAGCGCCGTAGAAACTGGTCTGCTTGGCCAGGTTGGCGTACCACTGGAGGCTGAAGCCCTTCGGCGGGAAGACACTGTAGGCGACCCCGTTGAAGGAGTTGATCACCACAATCAGCACAGGTGCGAGAATGAACAGCAGGGCAGCGGCCGTGAAGATCGCCAGCGCCCAATGCCTTCCGGCCATGCGGGAGGTCATACGCGTACCCCTCCCTTGGTCCACTTCACAATCAGCGAATTGAACACCGTCACGGTCGCCATGGCGAGGGCAAGGAGCGTCATGCCGCCGACCGCTGCCATGGGCCAGTTAATGTCGACAGTGTTGTTGTACACGTTTAGCGGCAGCACCAGCAACCGGCCGCCGCCCATCAGGGAGGGCGTCACGAAGGAGCCGAGGCAGAGCGTGAAAGCGATCTGACCGCCCGCCGCCACGCCCGGAAGGGAGAGCGGAAACGTGACCCGCCGGAACGTCGTCAGCCAACCGGCGCCGAGGTCGCTTGCCGCCTCTTTCAAGCTGGCGTCCAGCTTGGTGAGCACACTGTATATCGGGAAGACGACAAACGGCAGGAAGATGTGGGTGAGCGAAATCACCACGCCGGTCATGTTGAAGACAAGGTGGAGCGGCTCAGAAATGATCCTCAGGCGAAGCAACAGCCAGTTGATCACACCCTGGTCGGACAGCAGGATCATCCAACCGTAAGTCCGGACCACCACGCTCACCACCATGGGCGAGAAGATGACCACACCCAGCCACTTCTTCAGGCCGGGGTGTCGGACCCGGGTCAGGGCATACGCCAGCGGGTACCCAATCAACAGCGTAAAGCACGTCACGACCCCGGAGAGCTTCACGGAATTCCCGATGATCTTGTAGTAGAAAGGATCCGTAAAGAACTTGACGTAGGCGCCCAGCGAGTAAACGTCGTAGAGCTTGCCCTCCTTGAAGGTCAGGAAGCTGTACTGGAAAAAAAGGATGAGGGGCGCCACGAAGGAGAGGAGCATCAACGCCAGGGCCGGGGAGAGGAGCCCCAGGCTGGCGCCCCACCGCCGCACACGGGCGGCGGCTGTCGGCCTGATCGGTGTCGCGAGCTCAGCCATCGGCAAACTCCCTCCTTTACCGGATTTCGAAGGCGATGAAGGCAAGCACATCGCCAGTCGCCACTGCCTGACTGTTAATCCAGGGCCAGGCGAGGATCCAACCGTCCCGTGGGCTGTGGACCTCCTCCACCACGTCGCCGAACATGTCCCTGATGAGGGCGATCACCTCGTCACGCCGGACCTGCTCACCCACCGTTTTGAGTGGGTGGACGAGCCCGCCACGATTGGCGGTGATCTCCGTCCTGGTCATCGGCACACGAGGCAAATAATCGACCGTCTGGGGCTCGATCTCCCCCCCGATCATCCCCAGGTGCTTCATCACGTTCAGGGCGCCCCGGACGCCGGTCGCCACCCCCTCCTCCTCCACTCGCCGCCACGAGACCAGTTCGATGGTCAGGCCCGGCTTGCCAGCATTGGCCGCAGCCTCAATCAGCGATCCGAACCGGTGCCCTTCGTGGTCCAGGATCATCTGGATGGTGGTGACGCCATAGGCCTCGGCCAGTTTCAGCGACTGCTCCCACGCGGCGGCACTCAGGCCCTGCTTCACCAGGGCGAATTGCAGCGCGGGGAGCGGGTTGGCGTGGAAGTCAAGGAAGCAGTCAGCCGCCCCGGCAATGTCGTAGTTGATGAAGTGAGCGAGGCGGTGGGTGGTGAGGCTTCGCGGGTGGCCAGGGAACACCCGGTTCAGGTTATAGCCGTCCTGCGGGGTGATCATGGAGTGCTGGTGCATGCCCCAGGGATTCAACACCGGAGCAGCGATGATGGCCCCCCTTAGCTCACGGGGGTCGATCAGTTCCCGGGTCAAACGGCGGATTACCTCAATCCCGGGTACTTCAAGCGCATGCATGCAAGCGCTCAGCATGAGAACCGGCCCCGGCTTTGCGCCATTGACGAGGATCAGCGGCAGCTGGACCGGAGTGCCATCGGGATAGAATCCGACGGGAACGTGCCCGCGGACCACTTCGCCGGGCTTCGCCCGCAGTCCGGCCACTTCCAGGGTTTCGCTGTAGCTCATGCGAACACCACCACCCCTGCCTCCGGCTCCCATCCTGCCTCCACCTCATCGCCGTTGGCGAACAGCGGGGTGACACCGTCGTGCGCAAGCTGGGCTGTCAGGGTCGTATTCCCCCCGCCCACTGCCAGAACGTACTTGACCGCGCTGCCCGTAAAGATTACCTCCTGGACCCGGGCGGAGAGGTGGTTGCCAAGGGACGGCAGGTTCCGCCCCACCTTGATCCGTTCATGCCGCAGGGAGACCCCGGCGTTCGCCCCCGTCGCGAGGCCGGCCACGGCCGGAACCCGGATCGGCATGCCGGCGACGGTGAGCACAGCACCGTCCGGCCCTACGGATGTGACCTGCCCTTCCAGCAGGTT
>JAQBPS010000216.1 GCA_028287415.1 Bacillota bacterium
CAGCAGGCCCCGGAAGGCGCCACGCTCCGCGGCATCGGCCTCGGCGTCGCCGGCGTCACCAACCTGGCCGAAGGCGTAGTCTCGCTCGCCCCCGGCCTCGGCTGGACGAACTTCCCACTCGGCAGCAAACTGGAGGAGCGCTTCCGGCTCCCAGTTTACCTGGACAACGATGTCAACACCATTCTCCTGGGCGAGCGCTGGTTCGGCGCCGCCCGTGATGCCTCGACCGCCCTCTGCGTCGCCATCGGCACCGGGATCGGCGCCGCGGTCCTGCTCGGCGGCCAGGTCTACCGGGGCGCCAACGAGGCCGCCGGCGAAATCGGCTACTTCGTGACCGATCAAAAGGCCCTCGACCAGGCGCCGACCAGCCCGGGCTCCTTCGGTTGGCTCGAAGCCCTGGCCGCCGGACCCGGCATCGCCCGGCGGGGCAGTGAAGCCCTCGGTCGCGAGGTACAAGCACCCGAAGTGATGCGCCTCGCCACCGCAGGCGAACCCAAAGCTGAAGCGGTCGTCGCCGAGACGGCCCGCCATCTCGGCATCGCCCTGGCGAACATGGCCTGCCTGCTCAACCCCGAGTTGATCATCCTGACCGGCGGCGTCATGCGCTCCGGCCAGGTTCTGCTCCAAGCGATCCAGGAGATTGTCGCACACCTGGCGCCCTACCCGCCCCGCATTGTTCTGTCCGAACTGAAGGAGCAGGCCGGCGTCCTCGGCGCCGTCGCCCTCGTGCTCGAGGCCGCGCGGCGGTCGATTCACGTGGAGGCTTAAGAGCTTATATGGCCACGGATTACACCGGTTACACGGATTACAGAAAAAACACTGATTTTATAAATATATATATAACACCACGATGCCCCTCGGTGATCAGTGTTTGTATGAAAATCAGTGTAATCGGTGAAATCCGTGGCAAGTAACAAAGACCCGCGTCAGCACAACCCAGTGGGGGAGGACTATACAATGATCAGACTTCCAAGCGGCAAGCAGGTCATCGATTTCCACACGCACTTCTGGTCGATGCGCAAGGGACCCAATCCCGGCAGGACCCTCCGTCCCAACCAGATCGCCTACAACCGGGAGCGGACCGCACGGATGCACCTCGAGTGGGACTTTGACGGCCCCGCCGAGCCGATGGTCGAGACCCCCGAACAGGAAGATGCCCTGATCGACCGTTGGGCCGCCGAGGTCGCCAAGTACGACCTGGGCGCCGTCAACTTCCTGACCGGCGCCAGCAACGAAGACCTGGCCCGGGTGATCAAGAAGTACCCCGGCAAGTTCTTCGGCTTCGCCCACCACAACCCCGCCCTGCCCGATGCCGTCGACAAGTTCAAGTACGCCATCGAGGAGCTGGGCCTGAAGGGCTATAAGATGATGGGCCCCCGGGTCGAGATCGACTGGACCGACCCCGCCCTGATCCCGCTCTGGACCTACATGGCTGAGAAGGAACTGCCGCTGCTGATCCACTTCGGCCCCCTCGGCCGGGCCGGCGGCGTCGTCTACCACAAGCACATGAACCCGCTCACGATCTACCCGATCGCGCGCGATTTCCCGACGATCCCGATCATCGTGCCGCACTTCGGCTGCGGCTACATGCGGGAGCTGCTCCAGCTGTGCTGGAGTTGCCCGAACGTCTACGTCGATACGTCCGGCTCGAACCAGTGGATGCGCTGGGAGCCGTGGCCGATGGACCTGGACATGGCCTTCCGCAAGTTTTACGAGACGATCGGCCCGCAGCGGATCGTCTTCGGCACCGACTCGATGTGGTTCCCGCGGGGCTTCGTCTACCGCTATCTCCAGGACCAGATCCGCTCCGTCCGGTACCTCAACTTCCGCGAGGAGGATATCGACGCGATCTTCCATGACAACGCGGCCCGCCTGCTCAAACTTGCACCGGAAGAAGGACGGTAACGATGACCAGCCGCTCCGCGGTCTACGTCGACGCCATCCTGGCCCCGTGCTTTGACGTCGCCAGGCGGCGTTTTTACCAGGGGATCATGGAGGTCAACCTCGCCCATACGCTGATGTTAGATCAGTGCGGCATCATCCCGCACGAGGCTGCCCGCCCGATCGTCGGCGCCCTGCTCCGGCAGTTGCAGCTCCCGCCCGGGCAGGACTACGACCCCACGTACGAGGACCTGTTCTTCCTGATCGAGGCCCGGGTCGAGGCCGAAATCGGGGCGGAAGCGGCGGGCCACATGCACGTCGCCTTCAGCCGGAACGACCTGGACGGTGCGATCTTCCGGATGGCCTTGCGCGGCGAGCTGCTCTGCCTGCTCGAACGGCTTCAGGCGGTGCGCGAGCGGATCGAGGCGACCGCCGCCGCCCACGTCGATACGATCATGCCGGCGCATACCCACAACCAGCAGGCCCAGCCGACCACGCTCGCCCACTACCTGCTGGCGGTCGAGGCGAACCTCCGCCGCGATACCGAGCGGTTGCTCGCCCTCTACGGCCGCATGAACCGTTCGCCGATGGGCGCAGCAGCGCTGGCGGGGACCGGCTTCCCCATCAACCGGGGGCGGGTGGCCGACTACCTCGGCTTCCAGGGCCTGGTGGAGAACTCGTACGACGCCGTCTGCGCGGCGGATCATATGCTGGAAGCCGCATCCACCGTACTGGTGATGGCGTCAAATCTAAGCAGGTTTGTTTATGATCTCATGCTTTTCGCATCTAACGAATTTGGTGTGCTGAAGCTGGCGGATGGGCTCGTCCAGATCTCCAGCATCATGCCGCAAAAGCGGAACCCCGTCGCCCTGGAGCATCTGCGGGCGGTGCTGAGCCGGCTCATGGGCAGCAGTACTGCGCTCTTCCCCCTGGCGCACAACGTGCCGTTCGGCGACATCAACGATGTCGGCGACGACCTGCAGCCGATGGTGGAGGAGGTCATCCAGGAGAGCTACCG
>JAQBPS010000236.1 GCA_028287415.1 Bacillota bacterium
GACCTGCTCTACGGCACGCTCGACCCGCGCATTCGCTACCAGTGAGGAGGGCGCGTATGGCAATGGCTGACAAAGTGGCTCCGGCAGCAGACCACGCGGTGGCGCACTCCTCCTTCTGGGGCAAGGCCTGGCGCCGCTTCCGGCGGCACAAGCTGGCCATGGTCGGTGCGGTGATCATTCTGTTGCTCTGCCTGGTGGCGATCTTCGCCCCTCAGCTGGCACCGCACGATCCGCTGCTGATTGACACGACCAAGCTGCGCGAACTGCCCAGCCTCGCCCACCCCATGGGGCGGGACGAGGTGGGGCGAGACCTGCTCAGCCGTGTGATCTACGGCTCCCGGATTGCCCTGACCGTGGGCTTTGCGGCGGCGGGCATCTCCCTTGTCGTCGGCGTGCTGTGCGGGCTGGTGGCCGGCTACTTCGGCGGCTGGGTCGACCAGGTGCTGATGCGGCTGGTCGACGCACTGATGGCCTTTCCGACACTCTTGCTGATCATGGCGACGGTCGCTGTGTTCGGCCCGCGGCTGTGGACGGTGGTCGTGGCGATCGGCCTGACCTCCTGGTCGGTCTACGCCCGGGTCGTGCGGGCCTCCGTGCTCAGCCTGCGGGAGCAGGAGTTCGTGCAGGGCGCCCGGGCCCTGGGCGCCAGCGGCGCCCGGATCCTGTTCCGCCACCTGCTGCCGAACTGCATCGCCCCGGTGATCGTCCTGGTGACGCTCAACGTGTCGAATGCGATCCTGACCGAGTCCTCGCTCAGCTTCCTCGGCTTCGGCGTGCAGCCCCCGGACCCCAGCTGGGGTTCGATCCTGAGCACGGGCCGCAAGTATATCAGCAGCGCCCCGCACATTGCCACGTTCCCGGGGATCGCCATCACGGTGGTGGTACTCGCCTTCAACCTGGTGGGCAACGGCCTGCGAGACGCCCTGGACCCCAAGTCCCAGTATTGATCCACCAAGGGAGGTTGCTTTCGGTATGTCCTTCAAAGTAGCGATCGGCGGCATTGTGCATGAGACCAACACCTATTGCAAGGAGACCACGAAGCTCGCGGAGTTCGAGATCTGCCGGGGCGAGGAGATCATCAGCGACAACCAGGGAGTCCGCTCTTATGTGGGCGGCATGCTGGACGCTGCCGCAGCGCTGGGGGCGCAGGTTTTGCCGACCTTCCTTGCCAATGCGATGCCCTCCGGCACGATCGACCGTGGTGCGTACGACAGCATGCTCGCTGAGCTGCTGGCGGGCATCCGTGCGGCTCTGCCGGTCGATGCGGTTGCGCTTTCCCTGCACGGTGCCGGCGTGGTTGAGGGGATTGACGACCTGGAGGGCCACCTCTGCCAGGCGGTCCGCGAGCTGGTCGGGCCTGGTCTCCCAATTGTCGTCAGCCTCGACCTGCACGGCAATCTGAGCCAGGCGATGGCTGACGCCGTAGACCTGGCCCTGGGCGTGCACTATTATCCGCACACCGACATGTACGAGCGGGGCCACGAGGCGGTCTCGCTGATCCCCCGGCTGCTCAGCGGTGAGATCAAGCCTGTCACGCATGTCGAGTCGATTCCGATGCTGCTTTCCACCTCCACGACGAACCTCGACCCGGCCAAGAGCGTCACGGAGTTCTGCCAGACGCTGGAGCAGCTGCCGGGCGTCATCGATGTGACGTTCTTCCATGGCTTCCCCTACACGGACGTTCCGCAGGTGGGCGTCCACATTGTGGCGATCACCAACGGGGACCGGGCGCTGGCCCGGGAGTGCGCCCAGAAAGTCGCACGCTGGGTCTGGGATCACCGGGAGGAGTTCCGGCCGACCACGCTCAGCCCCGAGGCGGCCATCGCCAAGGCGCTCGCCGTGGACGGGGGCCCGGTCGTGATCAACGACACCGGCGATAACCCCGGGGGCGGTACCCCGGGCGATGCGACGCACCTGCTGCGGGCGATGCTGAATGCGCACCTGACGAACGCCTGCTTCGGCTTTATTTACGACCCGGCGGTGGCACAGCAGGCGCACGCAGCGGGCGTCGGGGCCACCATTTCGGTATCGCTCGGCGGCAAGTACGACGAACTCCACGGGGCGCCCCTGGAGTTGACGGCCTACGTCAAGTGCCTGACCGACGGCAAGTTTGTGCGGCAGTCGCCAATGGGGCGGGGCGGTCAGGTCGACCACGGCAAAATGGCCCGCCTGGTGGTGGGCGGGATCGACATCCTGGTCTCCTCGGTGCGCAGCCAGACGCTGGACGCCGAGGTCTTTCTGCTGCACGGCATTGACGTGACTCGCTATAAGATTGTGGCGCTCAAGTCCAGCCAGCACTTCCGGGCGGGCTTCGAGCCGATCGCGAAGGCGATTATCACCGCGGACAGCCCGGGCCTCACCACGCTCCAGGTCGCCGTATTCCCGCGGGAGCGGAGCCCGCGCCCCTGCTGGCCCCTGGATTCCGAATACGCCTATGTTTGATCTTGCATAAGCCTGTTACTGGAGGGGACGAGCATGTCCGTGAAGCCCACGTGGGCCGCTGCCTTTGAAGACTACGGCGCCAATTTGCTCACACCGTACCATACTCCCGGCACCTCTGTGGCTGTAGCGAAGGCCGGCGAGCTGATCTACCAGCACGGGTTCGGCCATCGCGACGCCGAGCAGGCGCTGCCGCTGACACTGGACACCGTGATGGGCATCGGCTCGATTACCAAGTCGTTCACATGTGTGGCGATCATGCAGCTGCATGAGCAGGGGAAGCTGAACATCCACGATCCGGTCGTGCAGTACCTGCCCGAGTTCCGCTTGCGCACAGCGGGTGCTGCCGAGCAGATCACCATCCACCATTTTATGACGCATACTTCTGGACTCGCACCGTTGCCCATGCTCTTCCAGGCCCTGTACAAGAGCATGAAGGATGACCCCTCGGCCCAGGAGCGGCTGGCCAAGCAAAAGGCGCCGGTCACGCCGATCGAGACCTACGCGGAGCTGATGGCGGCGATCGCCGAGTCCGACATTCCGCTGCTGGGCGCCCCCGGCACGCACTTCAGCTATTCGAATGACGGATACGCCCTGCTGGGCGCGATCATCGAGCGGGTGAGCGGCAAGGATTATGTGCGGTACATGGAAGAGCACCTTCTGAAGCCTGCGGGCATGACCCGTTCGACGTTCAGGCAGGGCGAGCTGGCTGAGTGGCAGGATGTGACCCAGCTGTACGCCGTGCGGCCGAAGGAGGGTGCGGAGGAGGTATTCCCCGCTCCTGGCTGGTGGCAGGCGCCTGCCATGCTCGCCGCCGGCTTCCTGCGGTGCAGCACCCGGGACATGCTGCGTTATGCCGAGCTCTACCGGACCGGCGGTCTGGTGGGCCAGGAGCGGATCCTGACCGCGGAGAGCGTGAAGCTGATGACCACGCCCTACGCCGAGCCCGCCCCGGGCATGTCCTACGGCTACGGGCTGATGCTCACCCCCGAGTACCACGGTCTCTCCCTCGTGGAACATGGCGGGGCGCTGAAGGGCATTGCCGCCTGGTTTACCGTGATTCCCGAGAAGGGGCTGACGGGCGTCTGCATGACGAACCTGGCGGGCGGGCCGTCCGCGCAGCTGTTGCTGGGCGCTCTCAACGCTGAGCTGGCTCTGCCGCTCCCAACGACC
>JAQBPS010000257.1 GCA_028287415.1 Bacillota bacterium
CACCTGCTCCCAGCTCTTGCCGCCATCCTTCGACCGGTAGATGCCCCGCTCGGGGTTGGGGCCGAAGACATGGCCCAGAGCCGCCACATAGACGATGTCGGGGTTCTTCGGGTGGATGCGCACCTGGGCGATCTGCTGGGTCTCCGCCAGCCCGCAATGGCTCCACGTCTTGCCGCCGTCCGTCGACTTGTAGACGCCGTCGCCGTGAGCAACGTTGCCACGGATCGTCGACTCGCCCATGCCGGCGTAAATCACGTTCGGGTCCGACTCCGACACGGCGATGGCGCCGACCGAGGCCCGCTTGAAGAAGCCGTCCGAGACGTTGCGCCAGTTCAGGCCGGCATCCTCCGTCTTCCAGACGCCGCCGCCGGTGGAACCCATGTAGAAGACCTGGTGCTCAGTCGGGTGCCCCGCAACCGCGATGACCCGGCCGGCCCGGAACGGACCCACCAGCCGGTACTGAAGCGCTTTAAAGAGGCTGGAATCCACGTTCACACCCATACCCCCGTCGTGTTAGTGTCGCGTCAGAGCCGTGTTAATTCGAAACCTTCCACATCCAGGTGCCGTAGTTGTACCACATGAAATCACCGACCGGGACATCCTTCATCCGCTTGTTAATGGCCAGGAGCGAGTTGGGATGGTACAGATAGACGACCGGCACCTGATCCTGAAGAGCGGTCTGAAGCTGATCGTAGAACGGCTGCCGCTTCTCCTGCACGAACTCCGACCGACCCTTCGTCAGCAGGTCCCCGATCCGCTGGTCAGCCAGCTTCGTGTAGTTGCTCGGGGAGCCGGGCATCAGGTAAGGTGAGACGGCATCCGGATCGAGGCTGCCGGTCTGGCCCACCAGGCCGAGGTCGTACTCACCCTTCTTCTGCATCGTCTGCGACGTCGGATAGTCGACCAGCTGAATCTTTACCTTCACGCCCACCTTCTGCAAATCCTGCTGCATCAGCGTGGCGGAGCGCTCCCGGACCTGGTTGCCGGAAGGCGTCACCATGACCAGCTCCCGGTTGGGATCCCAGCCCGCATCCTTCAGCAGCTGCTTAGCCTTCTCCAGGTCGTGTGGCACGGCGGGCAAGTTCTTGTTGAAGTAGGGATGGCTCGGGGGGAATGGGCCCCGGGCGGCCACACCCTCACCCTTGAGCAGCTGGTCGACCATCACGTTCCGATCGACCGCCATGGAGATCGCCTGGCGGATCCGGGGGTCCTTCAGGTATGGCTGGGCGGTGTTGACATTCATGACCTGGAAGATCCACGTCGGCGTGGAGATGGCGGTCAGATTCGGCTGCTGCTGGATCGTGGGCCAATCCTCCAGCGGGACCTCGCCCATGCCAAAGCCGACCAGCACGTCAATGTCGCCGCTCATGAGGCCGGCGGTCAGGTTCGCCTGCGGGATGACGCGCACGGCGAGCTTCGGGATCGACGGCGCCCCCAGGAAGTAGTCCGGGTTCGCCTCAAGCTCGACCATCTGCCCGTCGACCGAACTGACCCACTTATAGGGGCCGGAACCGGGGGTCATCTTGTGCCAGTAGTCATTCTTGTGTAGCTCCGCCGGGGCGACGCCGCCCAGCACGTGCTTCGGGAATGTGTAGAAGGCAAGGGCGAAGGAGTAGAGGAACGAGGTCTCATCCATCGGGTTCTTCGTGCTGAACTGGACGGTGTGCGCGTCCACCGCCTTCACGCCGAGCGCATTCGGATCCTTGGCGACACCGCTGTCATCCGTGCCCGTGAGGTAGCGGAACATCGAGCGGCTCTTCGCCTGGGTCTCCGGGTTGGTGACGATCTGGGCCGTAAACAGTACATCATCTGCCGTGAGGGGCTGGCCGTCCGTCCACTTCGCCTTCTCGTTCAAGTGGAAGGTGAACGTCTTGTGGTCCTCAGACACCTCCCACTTGCTGGCGAGGCGGGGCTTGAACTCGCTCTTGCTGTCGAGGTAGACCAGCCGGTCCAGGATCTGCTCGTAGACAACCGAGTCGTAGACGCCTCCGGTGTTGTAGGGCTGCATCGTGTCCCAGGGCGACCACATGGCGATGGTGACCGGTTTCCCGGGGTTGCCGACGGCGGCGGCGTCACCCGGGGCACCGCCACTTGCACCGCTACAGGCTGCGAGCGCCACGCCTGCGAGCGCGGTGACTGCCGCCATGCGGAGCCGTTTACTGAATCCCCTGCTGCGATTGCTCAAATCGAGGCCCTCCCCCACTACATCTTCATCTTTGGATCGAGCGCATCCCGGATGCCATCGCCCACGAAATTGATCGACAGGACCGAGAGGATAATCGCCACACCGGCCGGCATCCACATCCAGGGACGGGTTGCCAGGGTGGTGATGGACTGGGCGTCGTAGAGCATGTTCCCCCAGGAGGCCTGCGGCGGCTGGACGCCCATGCCCAGGAAGCTGAGGGATGCCTCGAGCAGCATCGACTGGGAGATCCGGAAGGTGGCTGCCACCAGGATGGGGGCGAGCGAGTTGGGCAGGATATGGCGGACCATGATGTGCAGGTCCCGGGCGCCGAGGGCCCGGGCGCCCTGCACGAACTCCCGCTCCCGGAGCGAGAGCACGTTACCCCGGATCAGCCGGGCAAAAAAGGGCCAGCCCAGCAGTCCGATGACGCCCATGACTGACCAGATCGAGGGACCGATCACGGCCACCAGCATCAGGATCAGGATGATGGACGGAAACGCCATGAACACGTCGGCGGCCCGCATGATCAGCTGATCGACCACGCCGCCCCGGAAGCCGGCCACCAGGCCGAGCGGCACGCCGATCACCAGACCGACGGCGGTGGAGACGAGGCCGACCGCCAGCGAGATTCTGCCGCCGTAGAGCAGCCGGGCGAAGACGTCCCGGCCGAGGGAATCGGCGCCGAGCAGGTGGGCGGGGCCGGGGCGGGCTCCGAAGGCGGTGGGGTCCGTTGCGAACGGATCATGGTGTGCGATCTGCCCGGCGAAGATCACCAGGCCGATTTCGATCAGCAGGATCAGAAGGCCGATAATCGCGAGCTTGTGGCGGAAAAACCGGCGCAGTACGTCCTGGAGATAGGTGCGTTCACGGCCTATCTGTGGCGCCGGTGCCACGGCTGCGCTACTCATAGCGGATCCTCGGATCAGCCAGGCCATAGGCCAGGTCGGTCAGCAAATTGCCAATCAGGACGGCGATTGCGATCAGGACCGTCACCCCCATGATCGCCGGATAGTCACGGGAGCCGATCGACTGGATCATGAAGGTGCCGAGGCCCGGCCAGCTGAAAACTTGTTCCGTGACCACCGATCCGCCTACCAGAAAGGGCAGGGAGAGCCCGAACAGGGTGATGATCGGCACGAGTGCGTTGCGCAGGGCGTGCTTGTAGAGGACCTTCTGCTCGGCCACCCCCTTCGCCCGGGCAGTGCGGACGTAGTCTTCATTGAGCGTCTCAAGCACGGCGCTGCGCACCTGCCGAATCAGGGCACCGAGCTGCGCACCGGCCAGTACCAGCGCCGGCATGATCAGGTGGGTCGTCAGGGCGAGGACGCCCGGCCGGGTGCCGGGGTCGTACATGCCGCCCAGGGGCAGCATCTTCAGCTTCACGGAGAAGACGTAGATCGCTACGAGTCCCAGGAAGAAGTTCGGGATGGCCGCCGCCAGGAAGGCCAGGGTCATGGAGCCGTAGTCCCAGAGCGTGTAGGCCCGGGTGGCGGAGAGGACGCCGAGCGGGATCCCCACCACGTAGGCGATCACCAGGGAGGTGCCGGCGAGCAGGGCGGTCGGCCCGATGCGGGCCAGGATCAGGTTGATGACCGGTTTGGAGGAGCGCATGGAGTAACCGAGTTCACCATGGAGCAATTGCCCGAGCCACTTGAAGTACTGGATCACGACCGGCTGGTCCAGCCCCAGCAGGTGCCGCTGCCGCTCGATCTCGGCGGCGGTCGCATTCGGGTCGACGAGCAGGTCGATGGGGCTGCCGGGCGCCAGCCGCATGCACAGGTAGCTCAGGACGGTGATGCCGAGCAGCACGGGGACGGCGATCAGAATCCGGCGGATGACGTAGCGGGTCAACGAATCTCCCCCTCCATGAAGTCGCCCCTGCATCACCAGGAGAATATTTTTACTACTATATATTTAGTTAGGGGAATATACAACCACCGTGAATGGCTGGAACTGCCAGTCACGGTGGTTGCTACGGCATTCGGAGTAACTATCGCCGGATCGCTTATAAGTGCTTCTATTTGTGGGATGGTATATCGGCGGAAATCCGTTACCAGTCGAACGATTGGTAGGTTTGTCGCGTCGAATCCTGCCGCGCTGACCGAGCCCGAGCGGCTCATCGCCTGGCTGGCGGAAGCGCAAGTGGAACTCACCCCAGGCGGCAGGGTTCAGCTGAAGTGGCTGAACAGCGAGAGCGTGGCGCGGGGGAACATCACCGTCTTTGATCCATTTAGGCTGGTGGAGTACAATACGGACATCCACGGTCGGCTCCGTTGGGAGCTGCAGGCAGAGGGCAGCGGGTGCCTGCTCACCTTCACCTGCACGCTCGCCGACAATCTCAAAGAGCACCTGGCGCGCAATCTTGCCGGCTGGCATGTCCACCTGGACCATCTTGCGGATGCCCTGGAGGGCCACACGGTAGACTGGCCCCGCTGGACTGAGGACTACATGGGCCGCTGGACCGAGTACCACGACCGCTACGTCGCCATATGCGGCAACTTACCA
>JAQBPS010000263.1 GCA_028287415.1 Bacillota bacterium
GTCGGCACGGCCGGGAGCCCTGTGGTTCAGCTTCAGAGCGAGCCGGAGCCGCCGGTGCGCCCTGACCCCTGGGCAACCGTCCTCACAGCGCTGCGGGAGGATCAGGAGCAGCGCAAGCAGGAGTGGCGCCGGCAGCAGCAGGAACATCAGGAACGCATGACCGCGATGCAGCAGCAGATGAAGGTTGAAATCGAGGCCGCGCTCCGCCGGGTCCTGGAGTCTTAGGCAAAAAGTTGAGCCACCGGGAGGCATCTCCCGGTGGCTCACACCCGCTAAGCTACTTGCCGGACACGGGCACGGCGCTCTTGCCGAGTTCGAACTTATCATGGACGGCCCGCAGGGCGTCCACCGCCTGCGAAGCCCGCACCAGGCAGGAGATCTTGATCTCCGAGCCGGTGATTAGCTCGATGTTGACACCCGTGTTGGCGAGCGCCTCGAACATGGTCGCCGCAACGCCATAGTTGGAAGCGACAGCCGAGCCGACGATCGAGACCTTGGCGACGTCAATGTCGTAGACCAGCTGCGTGCCGGGGAAGACCGTCAGCACTTCCTGGCAAACCTCCAGGGCGAGGTCGAGGTCATCCCGGGTGCACGTGAAGGCAATGTCGGCGTTCGGGCTGCCGTTCGCCACGGTGCCGGCACTCTGCACGATCATGTCGACATTCACCTTGGCCTTGCCGAGTGCGCCGAAGACCCGGGCCGCGACGCCCGGCCGGTCCGGCAGGCCGAGCAGCGTGATCCGCGCCACCTTGGAGTCGACGGCAACACCGGAAACGACACGATTATTATGAGGGCTCAACGCTGCAACCACCTTTGTACCCTGCTCCACGCCACCCTCGTTCGGCAGCGGGGCGAGCGAACTGAGAACTTCGAACTCCACGCCATACTGCTTGGCAAACTCGACGCTGCGCAGCTGCATTACCTGCGCACCGGCGGCGGCGAGTTCGAGAATCTCGTCGTAGCTGATCTCATCCAGCCGGGCGGCGGTAGGCACCAGCCGCGGGTCGGATGTGTACACGCCGTCCACATCGCTAAAAATCTGGCAGTGGTCGGCCTCGAGGTAGGCAGCCAGTGCGATCGCCGAGGCGTCTGAGCCGCCGCGCCCCAGCGTGGTAATGTCGCCACGCTGATCGAGACCCTGAAAGCCCGCCACGATCACAACCTTGCCCTCGGCCAGTTCCTGCTTGATGCGGCGGGTATCAATATGGCTGATCTTCGCCCCACGGTGATGGTCATCCGTCCGGAAGCCCGCCTGGGGCCCCGTCAGTGAGATCGCCGGGCAGCCGATCTCCTGAAGGGTCATGCTCAGCAGGGCGATGGAGATCTGCTCGCCGGTCGACAGGAGGACATCCATCTCACGGGCGCTCGGGCTGCTGGTCAGTTCGCCGGCTTTCTCCAGCAGGTCATCCGTCGTGTCGCCGGGGGCGCTGACCACCACGACCACATCCTCGCCCTGCTGACGCTTCCAGGCGATCCGCCTGGCCACGCGCCGGAACTTCTCGGCGTTGGCCACGGATGACCCGCCATACTTTTGTACTACAATACCCAAGAGCGCCTGTTCCTCCCTTTACGTGGCGAAATCCGTATAGTGCTAGTTCAAAATCCGGATAATGTTCGTGATCGCCGCCACGCCGGGCACGCCGTGGAGCACCTCCCGCATCGTGTGGAGGGCGCCCTCGGTGGTCAGCCCGGTCTCAACGACCAGGTCGCCCGTGCCATCCGGCCGGCGATATTCGCTCAGGTAGGCGACAGGAATGCCATAAGTGGGCAACAGGTGTTCCACCGCTTGCCGCGCACTTGTCTGCCCGTCGGCAAACTGCGAGCCTTCGCCAGCGGCGCCGGCCCCGACAAGGGCAAGTGTCCGGGCCGCGGGCTCAGCGGCGGGCTGGGTGAGTGCGACCCGCAGGTAGTAACGGGAAAGCACCCGCACCTGCTCCTTGCGGCTCCAGTCGTTGTACTGCTGGACCTCGGAGAATGAGACGCCGCGACGGCGGTTCTTGGCTGCCTCAACAATATCGCCGATCACAGCGCTGGCGGTCGGCATGCCCCCGGCCCCGCGGCCGTAGAACATCGTCTCGCCGACCTCCTCGCCGTGCACATAGATGGCGTTAAAGGCGTCATTTACGCTCGCCAGCGGGTGTGTGGCGGGAATAAAGGCCGGGTGGACCCGGGCCTCGTACTGCTCCCCCTCCTGCGCTGCGATCGCCAGCAGCTTCAGCGCCCAGCCGCGCTGCTGCCCATAGGCGATATCGGCCGGGGTGATCCGCCGGATGCCTTCCGCGTACACATCCGCGGTGGTCACCCGGCTGTGAAAGGCGATGGTGGCGAGAATCGCCAGCTTGCGGGCGGCGTCGTGGCCGTCCACATCGGCGGTAGGATCGGCTTCGGCGTAACCCGCCAGTTGAGCCTCGGCGAGCGCGGCCGCAAAGGATTTGCCCTCACGCGACATCTGGGTGAGGATGTAATTGGTCGTACCGTTGACAATCCCCATGATGCGCCGGATGCGCCCGGCGGCGAGCGTCTCCCTGAGCGGCCGCAGAATCGGGATACCGCCGCCGACGCTGCCCTCAAAGAGCAGGTCCACATCGCACGCTTCGGCGGTGCGGAAGAGCTCGGGGCCGTGGTCGGCGATCAATTCTTTGTTGGCGGTGATCACCGCCTTGCCGGAGGCGAGCGCTTGCAGCAGGACGGGTTTGAGGTGGGCTCCTCCCACCATCTCCACAACAATGTCGATCTCCGGATCCGCGAGCACGTCCTGCGGGTTGTCGGTCAGGAGTCCCTCCGCCACCGCGACCGGGCGAGGCTTGGTCAGGTCGCGCACCACGATCCTTTTCACCCGGAGGTCGACACGGGTCTGAAGGCGGAGTTCCTCCCGGTTCTGCTGCAGGATCTGATAAACGGCGGTGCCCACAGTGCCGAAGCCGATCAATCCGATGTTCATCACACGCGGTTTCCCCGACCCGTCAGGCATGCGGACCACCTCCCCGCCGTCTGTGTCCAGCCCACGAATATTGTGCAATTATACACCCACCGTTCTATCGCGTCTATGCGCTCACGCGGCTTTGGTCAGGCTCCCCAGAAATTGGCCGACGCGATCTGCGATCAGATGAAAGTCAACGAGGAAGGCGTCGTGGCCCCATACGGAGTCCATCTCGATGTATGCCGCATCGCCACCGGCCGCCTGCACCAGCCTGACGGTCTCCTGCTGGAGGTAGGTCGGGAAGAGCAGATCCGAGCGGATCCCGATCGCCAGCACTTTGGCACGGATGCCGCCGTGGCCGGCCTCATAGCTGACGAAGCCCCGCGACAGGTCTTGCAGATCCATCGCTCTGGACAGGCAGAGGTACGCGTTCGCATCAAAACGGCTGACCAGGGCGGCACCCTGGTAGTGCAGGTAGGATTCAACCTGGTAGGCGACGCCCAGCCCGCTGGCGAGGTCGGGGCCGGGGTCGGGGTTGCGCATCTCCCGGCCGAACTGCTGCCACATCGACTCGTCGGACCGGTAGGTGATCATGCCGAGCATGCGGGCGATGGCCAGGCCCCTGGCCGGTCCGTCGGTGCCGTAGTACTGCCCGCCGCGGAAGCCCGGGTCGCTCATGATCGCCTGGCGCTGCACCTCATTGAATGCGATCCCCTGGGGGTGGAAGCGCCCGGCCCCGCCGATCGGGATCGCGCCGAGCAGACGGTCGGGATACGTGACGGCCCATTCCAGTGCCTTCATCCCGCCCAGCGAGCCGCCAATGACCGCCACCAGCCGGTTGATACCGAGCTGGGCGATCAGGCGCGCCTGGGCACGCACCATGTCCCGTGCGGTGATCACGGGGAAGGCGAGGCCGTAGGGGCGCCCGGTGGCGGGATCGGTGCTCGCCGGGCCGGTGCTGCCCTGGCAGCCGCCCAGCACGTTTGAGCAGATCACGCAGTACCGGCTCGTGTCGATCGCCTTGCCGGGCCCGACCGCATCATCCCACCAGCCGGGCTTCCGGTCCGACTGGTCGTACCGACCGGCGACGTGACTGTCGCCGGTCAGGGCGTGGGTGATCAGAATTGCGTTGTCCCGGGCGGCGTTCAGCTCGCCGCAGACCTCGTAGCAGAGCGTGACCGGGGCGAGGCTCCAGCCGTTTTCCAGCACAAGCGGGTCCGCCGGCGTGGCGACGATCGCATATCGGCGCTCGGCCAGGAGCAAGGGTTCTGTTGCCACGCTCACCACTTCCCGCCTCCCAAAATGAAAGAAGGCCGCTCCCGATAAGGGAGCGGCGCATACGTCGATATGATGACGGACTGGCGGCTCTCTTATCTTCCGGCGGCGTATCACTACCGACCGGTGGATTGGCACCTACGGCGCTGATGTGCGCGCCGGGTTGCCGGGTTTCATCGGGCCATGTCCCTCCACCTCTCTGGATAAGAGCCCACGGACTCGCGCACGGTGTGCTTGACGGGTCCGGGGGTTCGGTATGCAGTTGTGGACCTAACATAGCATGGCAACCAGGATTCGTCAATAACATTTCCAGGCCGGCCGGGCCGGGTGCGAGCCAGCTACCAGATAAACATGCCGCGGGCCTTGTCGCTGTCATCCTCAGCGACCTGGTTCACGGTGTGGACCGCCTGGGCCCGGGCAACAGCGACCCCAATGATTGTGGTGGCCATGATCACGGTAATCAGGAACACGACGCGGCGAGACCTCTTCATATGCGGTGCCTCCTCAGGATATATTCGGGGGCGTGCATATCGCCCCCA
>JAQBPS010000281.1 GCA_028287415.1 Bacillota bacterium
GCAGCCTCAAGCTGAAGGAGATCAGCTATATCCACGCCGAGGCTTACGCGGCGGGGGAGCTGAAGCACGGCACGCTGGCCCTGATCACCCGGGGTGTGCCGGTGATTGCACTGAACACGCAGTCGGCGCTTTCGGACAAGACACTCTCCAACGTCCAGGAGGTCAAGGCCCGTGATGCCATGATCATTGGCATCGCCCTGGACGGCGACACGGAGACGAAGCACCATTGCGACCAGGTGTTCTACCTGCCGCGGACGCACACGTACCTGACACCGGTACTGAGCGTCATTCCGCTTCAGTTGCTGGCGTACTACGCTGCCATCACCCGTGGCGCTGATATCGACAAGCCCCGCAACCTGGCGAAGAGCGTCACGGTGGAGTAGGGCGCAGGACACAGAACGAGGCTGGGAGATCATCTCCCAGCCTCGTTTTTGTGTCCGCCTAAAGCCACTGCTGCGAGTACGACCACAGCTTGTCCCAATACTCGGTGAGCAGCACCTGCGTCTGCGCTTCATCCTCAATAAAGAAGCCGATCTCCTGTAGATCGCAGGGGTATAGGTTGTGGGAGCCCACGTAGAACGCCTTGTCATCCACGATGCAGAGCTTTGCATGGTTCGCGAAGGGCTTCGTGCGCTTCTCCTGCTTGTCGGCATCCCAGTACACCCACTGGCCGCTGTCGGCGTCTGCCTTGTTGGCGATGCGCAGC
Organism: Bacillota bacterium; assembly: GCA_028287415.1. Lineage (GTDB taxonomy): Bacteria > Bacillota > Sulfobacillia > Symbiobacteriales > Symbiobacteriaceae > RYN-353. Next base: position 707 of record JAQBPS010000281.1, read on the forward strand.
GGTGCGATGCGGACCAGCTCTTTCAGCGTGCTCAGCTGGAAATCGGGCTCCAGCTGCTGGATGGCTTCAAAGAGGCGTGAGTAGGTCAATTCGATGCCTGCATGCGTCGAGTAGCGCAGCGCGGCATCATCGGTCATGACAACGTCCACCTGAACGCGCCTTGTCAGGATTCGTTGCGCCAGCGCCGAGATCACCGCTTCGTTTCCGTGCGTCAGGAAGTACACATTCTGCTGCGAGAGCTTGACCGAATGCTCTGCGTGGGAAATCGCAACGACCAGTGCCGTAGAACTGGCGTTATAGCCAGGTGTGTTGCTGTCGCACATGCCGTCGGCCAGGTTCCCGAGTGTCAGGATTCGGCTGTTGCCGGCCGTGTTTGGTGCGGCAATGTCCCGCCAGCTGATGCTTGGGTATACCACTGGGCGAAGAATTTCACCGCCAGACCAGCACCACGTCCAGGCCCAATACCGGGGCGACCCGTGTGAAACCAGTTGCCCCACATTTGCCCATAGCTGATCGGCGAACAGATGAGTCGAAAGCGCTGCACGCCCCCGGGCTCTGGCGCTGATATCGTGCACCGGAAATACACTCATGTAATCATCGTGCCACAGGTTGTGCCCACCAACAAACGCCGTCTGACCGTCCACCGCAAGGATCTTGGCATGGTTCCAGGTCATCAGGCCTGTCTGAACCGCCAGGTAGATGTTGATCGCACAATCCGCGGGCAGGCCTTCCGATAGCTTTGCCAGCCACTCGGTCGCTTCCGGGACCGGGTCGACTGCCGCATCCGCGACCCCCGGGAATCCCGCAGGCGGTTTGCCGGCCAAAATGCGCACTGTGACCGCGGCCTTTCGGCGTGCGAGCGTGACGATGGCGTCGTGGAGTGCTTGAAAAAACTTGCCGCTGGGCAGAGGCCAGAGCGTGGTAATGTCAACCCAGTGGTTCGCCTGCGCCACCGCCTCGCCCAGTGCAGACGCGAAGGTCTCACTGGCCTTCGTGGGGCCGCTGGGGCTGAGGTTTGACCCCCACGCATCCGGGGTCTGAAACAGTGTCACAGCGTTGCCGGTGGTGAAGTCATAGGTCGTGCGCGCCAGGGGACCATTCTCACCGCCAATTCGGTCGACGATGGCCCGGCTGATGGGGGCAGACTCATCGGGCACGGCGCCATCCGCAATATGGAGGCCGTCATTTTGTTTTGCGGTCCAGAGCCGCGGCACGCCGTGATACTGATAGACAACGACAAGTGTCTTGACGACACCAACCCAGGTGTCCGCCAGCAAGTCGGAATCGCCCCGAATGGGCAGCGTCTCGTTCGTGACCATACGCCTCAGTTCAGCGGTCACGTCCGCAGGCCCATAGGCAGCACCCAGAATGGTCAGCTTTCCGTCCGGGTTCGGCTGCCAGGAGGGCCCTGCGGGCGGCGTGTCCGGCAGGATGATCGCACCCTCCCGCTCCCGCACAGCCAATACCCTGGGCTCCAGTTGCTCATATTGATAGACAATCACCAGGCTCTTCCGGTTGCCGTGCCAGGTATCACCAAATGTCTCGTTGTCAGCCGTCACCGTCAGGCCATGATCGCTCACCAGCGACCTTACTTTGGCGGTCACGTCCGCAGGGCCGTACGCTGCCCCAAGAATCACTAGCTTTGCCATGAAGATCGTGGGGCCTCCTTGCATTTCGAGCTATGAATAAATTATACCATAACGATTAAACTGGACGAGCCTGGTCGCCATGCCTATGAGCCTACCGCGAGCCAGTCACGGGGCTGGAGGTAATCCCACAGTTCTGCCTCCGGGCTGCCGGGCTCGGGCTGGTAGTCGTAGACCCACCGGACCCGCTCCGGCAGGGAGATCAAAATCGACTCGACCCGCCCATCTGTGCGAAGGCCATAAGCTGTGCCGCGGTCATACAGCAGGTTGAACTCCACGTACCGGCCCCGACGAATCTCCTGGAAGGCCTTATGACGCTCGCCGTAGGGGAGGCTCATGCACCGCTCTGCGATTGGCACGTAAGCCTCGAGCAGGGCATCGCCGCAGGCCCGCACCATCGCGAAGACCGACTCAGGGTCGCCTGTCTGGTGATCGAAGAGGATGCCCCCGACACCACGCATCACTTTGCGGTGCGGCAGGTAGAAGTACCGGTCGCACTCTGCCTTGAATTCCCGGTAGCGGTGCTCGCCAAAGGGCAGCAGGGCGTCGTACAGCGTGCGGTGGAAATGGACGACGTCCGCCTCAAACGGGTAGTAGGGGGTCAGGTCGGCACCGCCCCCGAACCAGCCGGTGTCGCCGCGCTGCAAGTACCGGAGATTGGCGTGAAAGCTCGGGACGAAGGGGTTCAACGGGTGCAGGATGATTGATATGCCGGTGGCATAGAAGTCGAGCCCGTCGCCCAGCGGAAGTTTGCGTGCGAACTCCTCCTGGTACTGGCCGGACACGGCGGAGAAGTTGACAGCGCCCTTCTCAAGGAGCCGGCCCCCGGAGAAGGTGCGCGTATCCCCGCCGCCACCGCCGGGGCGGGTCCAGATGTCCTGGCGGAACGGTGTCCCATCCATGCGGTTCAGCACACCGGCGATCTCATCTTGCAATGCCTTGAAATACGTGGTGGCGCGGTCCCGAACGGCCACAAGCGTCCCCCTCTGCGGCATGGTGGTATGCCATGGAGCTCTGTATTATTTACTGAGCTTGAATTTACCTGTTTGTATGGTGACGCTCAACAGAGGCCGCGCAGGATGAAGCCCAACGAACACCATCTGCACCCGGCGCCGCGCCAGGAGATTCTCCAGGTTCGGGACGTTCAGCCCCTGGGCATCCACCGGAACGTGTATAGTGAATGCATCAGCGAATGATGGAGGGGTTGAAGCATGCAGCGGGGTGAGCTCCGGCGCACAGACCGGCAGATGACCGAGGCGGAGTCCTGGACCTTTTTGACCAGTAGCTTCAGCGGCTGCATTGGCACCGTTGATGCGGATGGCTGGCCGTATGTCGTGCCTCAGTTATTCGTTATCCACGATGGCAAGCTCTACTTCCACACCACCGCGGCCAACGGGCACACCCGGTCGAACATCCTCAGCAATCCCAAGGTGTGCGTTGAGGCGGACGAGCCGGGAGTCATCTTTCCATACGGAGAGAAGGCCCCGTGTGAGACCAGCGTGGGATTCGAAAGCGTCATTCTGTTTGGTACCTGTGAAATTGTGACTGACCAGGCCCAGAAGGTGCTCTTCTTCGAACGCTTCATGGCCAAGTACGCCGATGCCGCATGGGAACGGCCGCCAGTCTGGCCCCTGCTTGACGCGACGACTGTCTACGAGATCACGGTGGCGAGGTTGACCGGAAAACGCCGGCCGGTGGTCATCGCAGACAAGTGGAAGCACATGTTCGAAACGCCGTGTCGATGAAAGGGGCTGAACACCGCCATGCTGCGGTGTTCAGCCCCTTGTTCATGTGTGCCCGGTGGTCTACCCCGCCCACAGTTCTGCAAGCTGCCCGGCGTACGCCCGGCCCTGGCGGACGCCCGCCTCGCCGGCGGGCCCAATCCGGCCTGCATCCATCATATTGTCACCCAACGCGGCTATGGCACCATCGTCGGGGAGCAGCAGCTCGGTAGCGGTGCCCCGGGCCTGCAACTGCGCAATCTCCCGGCCTACGAGCCGCTGGCCCAGCGGATGCGCCGCTGTCGCCAGGGGTGCAACGACCACGACGGTCTCATAACCGGCGGCAAGATCAGCGTTGGTACCTGAGCGCAGGCCGCCGTCAACGTACCGCGTGTCGCCGATCGTGATGGGCGGGAACAGGCCCGGCACCGTGCAGCTGGCGGCCATCGCCAGGTGCAGCGGCACGCCGGCGCCCTTGGCCCAGGTGACAAATGCGCCCGTGAAGGCGTCGACCGCTGTCACCAGGAGGGGTCGCTCCGGCCATACCACCTCGCCGCCGAGGTTCTGGACAAAGTTTGCGATCCACTCGGTTTCCGTGATCGTCCGCGCAGCCAGGGCCAGGGCCCCGATCTCCTGGCGGAGTTCGGCGTTCAGCTCGTCGGCGTTCGTCCATTTGGCGTGGATGGCCTGGAGGGTCGCCGTATCCGCCGGCGTGATCGCCGCGGGCGGGGCGCCGCCGGCTGCAAGCTGAAGGGCCAGAAACTGACGGGGGTCAACCCCCGAGGCCAGCAGTGTTGCGACGACCGATCCGGCGGAGGTGCCGATCAGCAGGTCGGCGTCAGACAGGTTCACGCCGCTCTCCAGCAGGCCCGCGGCAATGCCGGCCTCCCATGCGATGCCGACGGTCCCGCCTCCGCCGAGCACCAGTGCTTTCCGCTTCACGATGACCACTCCCTTCTCTGGGTGCGATGCTCTATGAGGATATGGTAGCATATCCGCCCCACCTCGCGCAAAAGCGAGGTAGCATCTGCTGCCCCGCTTTGTTGGCTCATTCCTGCTCGTAGACGACGCGGAAGGCGGTTTCCGGGCTGGCGGGGGCGGCCAGGAATTCCAGGTAGCGTCCAGGTCGAACGCCACCCGCTCCAGGGGAATCTGGTAGTGCAGGATCGGCGCTTCCGGGAACGTCCGCCCCACCTGCGCATACGGCACGGGCTCACTGCCGGCCCCAACGTCGCCGCAGCCACTGACGAGCAAAACGCCTGCGGCATCATCATATCCGTATACGACGCCGAACTCCCCGGTGACCACCCCCCACAGCACCACCCCGACACCCCGGTCGATCGCAGCCTTGATGTTGCTGATCGCCCGGCGGCAGGCGGCATCATAGGTGGGCGTACCCGGCAGGGCCATGTGCACCTCGGACAGTACGCCGTGGTGAAAGGCAATACCGGTGATCCCCATCAGCCGGGTGTAGTCCAGGTCGGACAGGCCAGCGGCGTTCAGCACGACTCAGAGGGTAGCAGAGGTGGTGTGACATGGCGTGTCATAGCAGCGGTTTCTCCGCCGAGCCGCAGAAAAAGGTCGGCCATTTCGTGCGCCTGGCCCGAATCTGTGCGTCGATCCACTGAAGTCGGTGCAGGCTGGCCATCAGGTGTAGCAGGCCTCCAGGTCCGCCACCAGCCGGCCGAACAGGCCCACTGCCTCACGGACCGGCTCTGGCGAGGCCATGTCGATGCCGGCCTGTCGGTATAGGTCGAGCGGGTGCATGGTGGAACCGGCCTTGAGCGTGGTCAGCCAGCGCTGCACCGCAGGCTCGCCCTCCCTGCGGATCGCCTCGGCCATGGCGCAGCCCGCCGCCAGGCCGGCGGCGTACACGAGCGGGTAGAAGCCCATGTAGAAATGCGGCACCGTCGTCCAGGTGAGCCGGGCGCCCTCGTCAATCGTGACGCTGTCGCCGAAGAAGCGTGCCATCACTTCGCCCTGGGTCTGCATGACCACCTTGAGGGTGATGGGTGTCCCGCCCTCGGCCAGGGCGAAGAGCGCCCGCTCCAGCGCCGCCTCCAGCAGGTGGGTGACCATGTTGTGCATGAATGTGCCCAGGAACGCCTCAATGGTGTACCGGCGGCGCCGCACGTCCAGGTTCTGCGCCAGCAGGTAGCTGCCCAGAAGAGCCTCGTTGGCGGTCGACGGCGCCTCCAGGAAGAAGCGCCCGATGTTGGTCAGGCCGCTGTTGGTCAGGTTCTGGTGCTGGCTGGAGAGGAAGCGGTGGCCGCAGTGGCCGAGCTCATGGGCGAGGGTGAAGGTGTCGCGGGCCTTGTCCTGCCAGGTCATCATGATCACGGGATGCCACCCGTAGATGCCCGAGTTGAACGCCCCGTGGGCCTTGCCCTCATTGTCGGCCCGGTCGACCCAGCGCTCGGCGATCGCCCGGTCTAGCATGGCCCCGTACTCGGGGCCGAGGACCGCCAGGCCCTCCTTGATCAGGGCGGTGCCCTCATCCCAGCCCAGCGTCGCATCATAGGTCGGGTCGAGCGGGGCGGTCATGTCATAGCGCATCACCTGGTCGAGGCCGAGCACCCGCTGACGCAGCCGCATGTAGCGCTGAACGTGCGGCGCGGCCTCGGTCAGGATCGTGTCCATCACATTGTCGTAGACGCTGACCGGCACCCGACTGGCGGCGAGGGCACCCTCCAGGGCGGAGCTGTAGCCGCGCAGCCTGGCCAGGGTGACCGCCTTGTTGATGTGATTCGCCAGCGACGTGGCCAGGGCGGTCTTGTGCCCTCCCAGACCCTCGGTCAGCGAGTCGTATGCACGGCGGCGCACTTCACGGTCCGGCGACTGGGCGAGCCCGGCGTAGCGGGCCACGGACATGGCCACCGGTTCGCCGTCCGTATCAGTGACGGCAGGGAACTTCATGTCGACGCCGGCGATCGCTTTATAAATGGTGTGCGGTGCATCGAGGGCCTCGCTGAGGGCTGCCAGAACTGACTCAGTTTCGGGTGCGAAGTTATGTGCCCGGGTCGCCCGCAGCGATTCGAGGTGATGCCGGTAGGTGTTCAGCCCGGGTGTGCCGGTGAAGAGCGCGGCGAAAGCCTCGTCATCCAGCGCCCGCACCTCAGCGGGGATGAAGGCGAGGGCGGCCGAAACCTGAGCGTTCAGAGCGCCGGCCCGGGCGGCCATTGCCTGAGACTCCGGGGCCAGCCCGTCGGTGGACTGGGTGTTGCTGGCGTAGCGGGCCACCTTGAGCATGCGCTCACCAAGCACGTCCTGCACCTCCAGGCAGGCGAGCAGGACGCCGCCGCTGGAACCCAGGCGCCCC
>JAQBPS010000288.1 GCA_028287415.1 Bacillota bacterium
CGTACGGGAAGGTTCCATAGACGACGTACAGCGTCCCGTCCGGGCCGACGCCGGGCTGCGCGTACTGGGCGAAGGGCTGGTCCTTGGACGGGGTTACGAGCGCTGCGTCCGTCCATGTGCTCCCGCGGTCAGAGGAACGGGACACGACGATGCGGGAGGCACCGCCCGTGTACTCGGTCCAGAATGCGTACAGGTTGCCCTTGCCCGGGCTCTGCGCAACCGTGTCTGCTACGAGCCACTGCTTGTCCGGGGTATAGCCGAGCCCGGCGGCATTGTAGGACTTGATGTAGACAGGGGCGCCCCACGTCTTGCCACCGTCCGGCGACTTGTTGACGGTGATCGCTGAGTTATTCGGACCACCCGGCTGAACCGTGTTGCCTGCCGGGTTGTACGCCAGGCTGAAGGGCAGATTCAGGCTGTATACATTGCCGATGTCGTCAAACGCCAGGGTCGGATCCGTCACATTGGTGAACTGCTCATACCCCGGCAGTTCCTGGCTGGTGTAGCTCTTGCCGCCGTCGCTGCTGGCGAAGCTGCCAAGCTTGAAGTAGTAGTAATCAGGCTGCGAGAAGAACTTGCTGGCCCCGACCAGCGCACCGTTGGCCGGATTGACCTGCACGTTCGACTCGGAGTAGTCCTGCACGGTTACGTTCTGGCCGGTCATGGGGTCGACCATCGTGACGGGGGTGCGACTGGCCACCACGTTGGTCAGTCCCTTGTTTGATGCGGCATAGGTTGGATTTGCGGCCACCAGGCGGTTAAAGGCCGTGACACTCGGATTGGCCGCCTGGAACGCGGCACCGGTTGCGTCCGTGAAATCGCCGGGGGGTCCCCCCTTCGTGGTGTCCAGGTAGTTTGCTGTGCCATTGATCGTGACTGTGGACTCGCCATGAACGCCGGAACCGAACACGGACCCCAGCAGGAGAATCGCAACACCTGCAGCAAGCGGACCACCCCTGATACCCATCCCCTAAATACCCCCGTTCATTCGATGAAGACAATCTATTCGGAAGTACGGTATATTCGGTTTTTTTACCTTTAGGAATGTACATAAATAGGCCTTTCGTCCTATGCAAGCACTTCTCAGAACTTCTGACTGCTTGCTCGGGGTGGGGGCTCCGGCCCGTGGGGGCTCCGGCCCGCGCCCAGCAGATGCGATCCGCTGCCAGGGCACGCGCGCGGCAACCGTTCAGATTACTCCATCGCTGTGTGCTCAGCAGTGGAGTAATCTGAACGATTGTAGGGTGTTATGGTAAACTAGCGGCGATTGTGCAGTGGTCAGGCGGCATTGTGACCACCACATCTCACCTACGGAAAAACAGCGTAACCCAAGCCAGGCTTGGGTTACGCTGCTTTTCGATCAAATGACACCCTGGGGCCATCAGTCTCATTGACGCCGAATCGTTCAATTTACTCCATGAGTGGCGCCGAAGGGCGTGGAGTAATTTGAACGGTCTGCCATACACCGCGGCGGACTCAGCGATGCGCTCGATGCGCGCCAGCCGGGGGGATGATTTTTCCATGAAACACCTATATCAGTTCCTAGGCGCCCGCCCCTGCTGGCCCCGAGCGGGGGCGCCCGGGGCTGTAGCGCTGCCCACGGTCACGCTGGGCGAGGCGGCCAGCGGCTTCAGCGTCCCGAACCGCGTCGACTTCTGCTGCGCCGCGAAACGGAAGCTGCCCCTGATACCGCCCACGGTGACGTTGCTGTACGTGATCATAACGGTCTGGCCGCGGTCCAGCGTGACCCCCGCGACCGTGATCGTCTGGCCAGAGACGCTGACCGTGCCGGCGCTAGCTGTGACACTGCCGGGGTCGGGAATCGGCAAGGTTGCACAGCAGAGGATGGCGGACTCCGTTACGCTAGGGGGCGTCCAGCCCGCCGGCACAGTCACGGCCAGCTCGCCAAGCCATAGCCCGCCCGCCGGGGCCGTGTAGGTGAAGGTCAGGCCGACACCGGTCTGCCGGGGCGCAAAGCCACCCGGCAACACAGTCAGCGTGCCGCTGCCGTCCTGGGCGTAGACGGACCGGTCAGGCAAGGTCATCAGCGTACCGCCCGCCGTGGACTGCTCCTGGATCGTAAAGGCACAGTTGCCCGGGGTACCGGGCACGGTTACGCCACGGTAGATGATGTTCATGCCGTCGCCGTCGGGCAACGTGATCCCGGAGACCGTGATGTTGTGGCCCGCCGTGGCAACCGTGCCCGCACTGGCCGTGACCCGACCGACACCTGGAGCGGTGGTCGGCGCCGGCAATGCTCCATCCACCTCAAGGGTCAGGGTGCCATCGGTAACCGGACCGGCCGCCGTGTAGGTGAGCGTGAGGTCCTCCGCCCGGCCAAAGAGTCGGAGAAGCATGGGTGCGATCCGAAGTCGTGTCAGCGACATGCGCTGAATGATGTTAAGTGATGTAGTAAGCAATGTGCGCTCCTCCTTTACGAACTCGCAGCCGAACTGGCTTACCGGCAGGCCCAATCAGCGCTCGTCGTCCCCGTCTGCCGCGTCCCGAAGCCGTTGCTCAATAAAAGTCTTCAGCTCCGCCAGATCCTGAATGGGGGATCGCTTGCCGCTGGGAACGTGCTCGACTCGACCACGCCATCCGCCGGCCACCCCCGCCTGCGGCCAGAAACGCACCACAAACACCTGCGGCTCCGCTTCCCTGTCGATTCCCTCACCCCCGAATGAGAATAGGCTGGCCCCCGTATGGGACCAGCCTATCGCATCGCACTCAATGGCCACTCAACCGAGACTCAATGGCAGCCTTCCGCTGATTCGTTAGACTACAGGCCCGGAACCTCGATCACCAGACGGCCCTGCGATGTTGTCATCCGCAGCAGGACCATCCCGGGCAGGGTCACCTGGGCCGGACGCTCACCGCCCTGGTGATCGTTCTGGTTGCCGTTGCCCTCGGCGCTGGCGCCCGGCTCACCGGTCTGTATCAGGGTCACGTTCTTCTTGGCATCAAAGTGAGCGTTGACCGAACGGCGGCTGGAGCCGCTAACCGTGGTTAGTTGTTGCTGGAGCTCCTTCAACTTGCCGTTCTGATCGGCCGACCACTCGAAGGAGAGGCTGTCGAGGAGGGGGGCGATCAACTTGCCTCCGTTGTACTGAAGGCTGATCACGCTGGCCTTGATCTGACTGCCCTCCGTCTTCACCCCAACGACCAATTGCAGGGTGTTGTCGGCCGAGTCCTTCACCAGGTAGGTGCGCACTTCGCCGTACTCCCCACCCTTGTTCCGATCATCCTCAAGCTTGTTACGGTCGCCGCTCCGGGGGCTGGTCACCGACACAGGCGTGATTGGCCCTGTGGTGGTGACGCCCGACACCGCGTCCCGACCGAAGAGCTGCAGTTGACGAGTGAGCGGATCGAACTGGAGGTAGGCCTCAGGTGCCGTCTTGTCAACGCGCACCGTCAGGGTCTGTGATGCTTCCACATTGTCCGCCTTGTCAGCGGAGCGATACTGGAGGGTATGGACGCCCTCAGCCTGGACCAGAATGCCGGCGGTGTAAGGCACCCACCCGGCGCCGTCGAGGCTGTACTCTGTCCTGGCTACCCCGGACAGAGTATCTGTGGCTGCCAGGGTGACCGTGGTATCGGCCTTGTTCCAGCCGGCGCTAGTAGCCTGTTGGCTGCTTGCGGTAGTCACAGGCGCCGTCTTGTCGATGTTGAACTCACTGACCGTGGCGCTGGCGGTGTTTCCAGCCTTATCGACGGCAGTGCCGCTGGCGCTCTGGCCCAGGCCCTCGCCCAGGGTCACCGGGGCTGTGCAGTCAGCCACGCCCGACGGCGCATCGCCGCAGGTGAAGGTGACCGTCACGTCAGCCCGGTACCAGCCGCTGGCGTTCGCAGCCCGATCGGCAGCGCCCGCGATCGTCGGAGCGGTCTTGTCGATCTGGACCACCGCCGTATGCGTCGCTTCGACGTTGCCTGCCGTGTCAACGCTCCAGTAGGTCAGCGTATGCACACCCTCAGTGGTGAGGAGCAGGCTGGTGCCGGTCTGCTGCGCACCACCATCTACCGTGTAGGATGTGGCGGCCACACCGGAGAGGTTGTCGGTGGCGGTAAAAGTGACCGGCACGTCCTTGTTCTGCCAGCTCGTTGGCCCATCAAGGCTGGTGACGGGAGCGGTCTTATCGATGTTGATACCGCTGACGGTGACACTGCCGGTGTTGCCCGCAGTATCGGCCGCCGTTGCGGTCTGGGTCTGGTCGGCGCCCTCTGTCGTGAGCGTGGCCGGCGCCGGGCAGTTGGTGACATCTGACTGTGTGTCTGCACAGGCATAGGCAATCTGCACGTCGCTGTTGTGCCATCCGCTGGCATTGGCGGGAGGCGTCACCGTGGCAGTAATCGTGGGCGGAGTCGTGTCGGGTGGGGGCACCTGCCCGGCGGGCAGTGTGGACGGGGGGGTCGGCGCATCGAGCGTCATCGTGATCTTGTAGTTGAGACCGATCCAGCCGCCATCATCCTTGAGCTTGATCTCAATCTCGTTCATGCCGGTCTTCAGCGTACTGGCGACGGTTGCGTCAATGTTGAACGAGTTTTGGCCTTCCACATAGGTGGTCGGGCCGCCGTTCACCGAAATCCAGGCGTAGTTGTCGGCCTTCACATCGAATGCCATCCGAGGGTTGGACCAGCCGCCCGGTACAACGAAGCGGACGCGATAAAGCACCGTCTCATATTCGCAGGCACCACCAGATGGGGCACAGTTGAGCCAGGCATTGGTCCCGGGAATCTGGCCCCAGGGATGCCCGCTGTACAGATACGCGTGCTGCCATGTTTGGCCGCTGTCCCGCGAGAATTCGGTGTAGGGGTCGGTGCTTCCCGGGGTCCCATTAGCGCCAAGGATCGTCAGGGTCTGCGGGGCTGCGGAGGCCACCCCGGCGGATGAGAGCATAAGTCCGAAGATCATCAGGATCGGTAGGAAGAGACTGAGAAGCTTGTGTCGGTTCATGCAGTGATCACCTTTCCGAGTCTATTGTGACGGGCCGCCGAGACATCAGAACCCAGATCCTGAATTGGGCCCTCCCTCCCCAATGAAAACAGGCTGGTGCCCATTCTAGCACCAGCCTATCGCATGACACTCAACCGCCACTCAACCGCCACCCAATGGCAGGCTCCCGCCGGCTACTCGCCGGCGCTCGGGTCGGACAGGGCATACGCAGTGGCCTGCTCCGGGCTCAGGGACTGTCCGTGCGACCAGGCGGCCGCGAAGGCCTCCGGACCCAGCCGAGACGCCGCCTGGGCCAGCAGCAGTTCCCGCCATGCCACCACATCTGTGCCCGCGCCCAAGCCGGAGAAGCGCCGGATGCTGTCAGCGGCGCCAACCATGCAAACGGCCCGGTCCGCCTGCCCGGCTGCGGACGCCACCGCGGCCATCACCTCGAGGGAGCCGGCGAGGCCACGTATGAAGCGAGGCTCCCAGAGAGGGGAGCTCTCCCGCGCCAGCGCCACCGCCCGGGGCAAGTCGCCGTCCATAGTGGCCAGGTAGGCCAGCCGGAGCAGCGAAAAGGGCAGGGTCCGGTCATCAGTAGCGCGCTTGAGGGCCAGAGATTCCTCATGGTGAGCCCGCGCCCGCCGGTAGTCGCCCTGGGACGTCAGGGCATCGCCCAGGTGGAACAGCGCCAATCGGACAAAGGGCCTGTAGTCCACTGCCCGGAACAGAGTCAGGCTCTCCTCCATCAGGGGGACCGCACCCTCCAGCGTGTCGCCATGGTGTGCGGCCATCCCCAGGACCAGGAGACAGTGCGCCTGGCCAAGCTTATCCCCCAGTCCGCGCCAAATGGCCAGGCCGGCCTCTGCTGACCGAGCGGCGCTGCCATAGTCCCCGTGGCAGATGGCCAGATACCCGGACAACGTCAGGCCCAGGGCGTGCACGGGCGGATCGGGCGGAACTTCGGGCAGCGCAAGCAGCTCCGCCGCCCGCTGGCGGCCCTCCTGCACATGCCCCCACGTATCCCAGAAGTGAACCAGCGTCCATGCCAGACGGATCCCTTTGGCGGCGCCGCCGGTTGATCCCCGGCACCACTCGAGCGCAGCCCGCTGGTTGTCATGCTCTCGCTCCAGGCGGTCGTACCCTGCCGCCCATTTCGGCCCCCACTGCTCTGCGGCGACCGCTTGCGCCAATGCCAGGCACCAGTCGTAGTGGCGGGCGCGCACCCCCGGCTCTTCACCGGCAGCCCGGAGCTTCTCCAGGCCATATTCCCGAATCGTCTCCAGCATCCGGAAGCGCCGCTCACCGCCCTGCTCGTCGGCGATCACGAGCGACTTGTCCACCAGCCGGTGGAGCACCGCGAGCACCTCGTCCGGCGGTAGGTCGGCCTGTGCGCATACCGCCTCCGCCGCCGCAAGGGTAAAGCCGCCGGCAAAAACCGAAAGCTTGCGCCAGAGCACTCTTTCAGGCTCCGGCAGCAGCTCATGGCTCCAGTCCACCGCGCCCCGGAGGGTCTTCTGCCGGGGGGGTGCCGTGCGGCTGCCCGCCGTCAGCAGCCGGAATCGTTCGTGCAGGCGGTCGTCAATCTCGTCGAGCGAGAGCAGCCTGACCAGGGCGGCGGCCAGTTCGATCGCCAGGGGCATGCCGTCGAGGGTGCGACAGATCCGCACGATGGCGGGAGCGTTCTCTGCGGTAACGGTGAAGCCCTGAGCCATGGCGGCTGCGCGGTCCAGGAACAGGGCAATCGCATCAAACTCCCGGAGGCGGTCGACCGCGGGCAGCTGTGTTCGCACCGGCACACGCAAAGGGGGCACCGGGTACAAGCTCTCCCCGGGGATCCGCAGCGCCTCCCGGCTGGTGGCCAGAATCCACAGGTCTGCGCCGGATCGCAGCAGGGTATCGGCCAAAGCAGCGCAGGCGTCCACCAGGTGTTCGCAGTTGTCGAGCACCAGCAGCATCTGCGTGGATTTCACGTGTTCGACCAGCAACTCCAACGGCGTTCGCCTGGGGTGCTCATGCAGGCCCAGAGTTGCGGCGACCACTGCCGGAACAAGTAGGGGGTCGGTCAGCGCCGCCAGCTCCACCAGCCAGACGCCATTGGCACGGACGGGCAGCATGTCGGCCGCCACCTGGAGCGCAAGGCGCGTCTTGCCAGAGCCGCCGGCCCCGGTCAGGGTGAGCAGGCGGGTGCCGGGAAAGCGGGCGCTGACCGCGGCCATCTCCGCCTGCCGCCCGATGAAGCGTGTGGGCTGGGCGGGCAGATTGGTCGCGGGCTGGGCGGCGGTGTGGCTGTCGCCTGGCAGCAGCGTAGCTGGGGCGGTGTGGCTCTCGCCTGGCAGCAGCGCAGCTGGGGCGGTGTGGCTCTCGCCCGGCAGCAGCGCAGCCGCGGCGGTGTTCACGCCCGTGTCCGCCTGCAGAACCCTGGTGTAAACGGCCAGGGTCTCAGGCATCGGGTCGACGCCCAGGTCTTCGGCGAGGGCACGGCGGCAGCGGTCGAAGATATCGAGGGCCGCCACCCGGTCGCCAAGATCGACGGCAATCTGGATCGCCAGCTGTGCCGTTGACTCGCGCACAGGCTCCATCTCCAGTACGGTGCGCAGGCAGTCGAGTGCGGCCCGGGCACGGCCGGCCCGCAAGAGCAGGTCGCCGTGGAGGAGCCGCAGCGCCATGGTATCCTGGTGAGCACGTTCCCGCGCTGCGATGGCCCAGTCGGCGTAGGGCTGTTCGATCAGCACCGCATCGGATGCGGGCAGTTCGGTCTGCTCCAGTCTGGCCAGGGCCGCTTCCGGGTCCTGCGCCTGGAGGCGGCGCACCTCGCGCACCTGCTGATGCAGGGCGCCCAGGTCCGTCCAGGCGCCATCTGGCAAACGGTAGCCCGTGCCCGTATACGGCAGCAGCGTCGTCGCCACACCCCCGGCGTGCGCAGCGAGAATGGCGCGCAGACGCCGGACGGTCTCCTGCAGATTGGGCCGCGCCCGCTCGGCCGGCAGGTGGCTCCAGAGCGCATCCATCAGTTCCTCGCTGGTCGATTGAGCGTCCGGGCGGGCGGCCAGGTACTGCAGCAGCGTACGGGGCATCTGACCGCGCCACTCGTTGTTCGGCACCGGCTGGCCAGCGACCAGGACCTGAAACTGCCCAAACAGATGGATCCGTAAGTCAGGCAAGGAAGATCTCCCCTCATCTCGGCGGGCAGGAAGCAATGTCATGCCGCGTATAAACCACAATTCTCTGATGTGTGGGCGCTAACCTGCTCCGTGACCGGCTGAATGCATGCCGACCGAACGTTGTCAACCATGCGATTCGAAAGTACGCGCAACTTTTGCCACAGGTGTCAGCCGCAGGCCGATCAAAACTTGCGCGAACTCGGCCACCCGGGGACCGCTGTAGGCTGCACCGAAACCACTTCCCGATCTTAAGTTCGATCAACTTTTACCTGGTGTGCAGCAAACAAGGCAGTCAAAAGTTGACCTTGCTTAAACAAGCAGGTTGATGGCCAAATCCCCCGCCAGCCGGGCGATGAGCAACAAGCAGGTGCATGGCGCCAGGTCACCCCGGCCAGCCGGGCGATGAGCAACAATTTGTTTCTCATCGCCCCGTTACCCGACCTGTCACAGGCCGGCGCGCAGTCACATCGATTATGCCAGCCGCCCTCCGGTGCGTCTCGGTCAACTCCTCGAGATAATCAATCACCGGCTCGTCCCTGCTCACGTCCCGCAGTGGCAGTGGTGTCTTAAGCTTGCGCATCGCACTGCTCACTTTCTTTACCATCGTACTGAGCTTCAGGTCCGGGAAGCGGAGGACAACCAGTGCGATGCCTTTCTCGGCGCAGATCGCTCCTTTGAGCATGTCCCGCGCCTGCAGTTGCTGCGCCTTCACTGTGCTGGGAAACTTGTTGGTGGGGCCGTCGTGCTGCGGGCCGTGATATTCAAAGGCCAGGTGCGGCGGATAATATCGGTCGAACTCCATCTTCTGGTCTGTGAAGGGATTGATCAGGAAGCCGGGCCTGCCATTTTCCGCATATTCGTCGCTGGCGATGATGCGGGAGAGGTATTCCTGCATGAATGCCTCGCCACGGTACTCCAAGCCGTCCAGGCGCTCGTCCATCTGTGCGATCATGATGCCCCACCGTTCGGCGACCGGGTCGCGCAGGGTGAACGCGATGGGGCTGGCCCGATTCTCCTGCGACAGATCAAGCCAGCCCGTCAACGCCAGTTTC
>JAQBPS010000316.1 GCA_028287415.1 Bacillota bacterium
GTCGGCACCCCAGCGGCAGCGCACCCGGCCCCGGCCCTGCGCAGGGACCGTCAAGGCATGGGCTGGGGCTGGTCTCCGGACTCCCCGCGGGCGTGTACGGTGCCGTCCTGGTCCACCCCGAAGCCCCAGCTGGTATTGCCCCCGCCCCAGGACTGGACAAGTTCCACCTCCCAGGTCCCGTCCGGCATGGACCGGACCCCGGTCTCAAACGTAGCCGGAATCCTTTGACCCGGGGGCGGTCCGCCGATGTTAATCTCCCCTTGCACCTTGCCGGGGGTGCGAGGGAACTGCTGAAAGGTGGGGTCGGCGTGGACTTCCCGGAAGACGGCTGCGACCGCCTGGTCCGCGTTCTCCGGCCGGGTTCCGCCCCAGGTCAGGGTGAACTGCGCTCCCTTCGCATCAGGCAATATCGCGACCTCGGCATACTGCCAGCCGAAGGTCACAAAGCGGAGCACCTGCGGATTGTCGCTCTGTAATGGAACTGGTTTCCCGAGTTGCCACCCGTAGCGGGGCATCTGCTCCTCGTACCACGCCTTCAGCGACGCAACGGTGGCGCCTTCCAGCCGATAACCCAAGACGCTCTGGAAGATCGCCGTGGTCGGCTTGGCCCCGTCGGGGAGGGGGATGCCGTGAATCAGGTCGTGGTCCAGGAGTGCCTCACCGGGCGGGTCTTTCATCGCCACCCGGTAGGCCAGCACCTCGCCGGGGGCGGTGGTGAGACCCCAGACGTCGATCTGCCGGCCGGTGCCGTAGTTCAGGTGCCAGAGGTCGAGTCCGCTTTCGCTTAAGGACTGCCCCGGCATCCACACGACCAGGTCCCGCCCTTCGCGCCCGCCGTCCGCTCTCACCAGCCGCAGGGTGGTCTGCTCGCCGCCACTGACGACGAACCCCCGGTAGTGTTCCAGGTCAGTGCGGCTGGTCACCAGGGCGCCGCCAGTGGACCCGGTGCCGTAGATCTCACCGGTCGAACCGGTGATCTGGTAGGTCAGCTGCTCCACCGGCTCCACGTGGCTGTATACGCCCTTCCGGGAGTCCGAAGGTCGGGGTCCATGGGAGAACGTGAACGCCCGCCCATCCCCCCGGAACGTCAGCGCCCACCGACCATCCACCAGTGCGATGCGGCTCAGGGTCAACTGTCCGCCCCCAATCGCTGTCCCCTTCTCCAACGCAGCGATCCCCGCAGCGATGATCTGCGCCTGTGTCAGGGAGCCTTCGGGCGGAGTCAGCTGAGGAAGGTCCGGAGCCACCACCACGTGTGGGGAGGGCGGAGTGCCCACCGGGTTCTGGTCATCATGCGACGGCGGGTTCACGGTAGCCACATGGTTCCCGCCCCCGGTCCGACGGAGCGGGCCATAGGTGATCCCCACGGCCACCAGCCCGACCATCAGGAGTCCGAACGCTGCCACCTCGAAGATGGTCCCCCAGCGCCGCCACCAGGGCCGGCGGGCCAGCTTGCCCTCAGTCGCCCCGGCGGCCAGCAGCAGCGCATGCTGCCGCTCCCAGGCATCCGCTGGCACCACCGCTTCTGCGGCCCGCTCCTCCAGGGCCTTTTTGATCAGCCTGTCCATCTAGTGCTCACCTCCCACCGTCGGTTGCGGCTCCCCGAGGAGCCGTGCCAGCGTCGCCTTCGCCCGGTGCAGCCAGGACTTCACGGTCCCCTCCGGCGCCGCGAGTATCGCCGCAATCTCCCCCAGCGGCCGGTCGTCAAAGTAGAAGAGCACTACGGCCGCCCGCTGCTGGGCCGGGAGCTGCAGGACCGCATCGGCGACCAGCCTGCGCCGCTCCACCTCATCATAGGGGGACGGCCCTGCCTCCGAAGGGAGAGCGCCCAGGCGCCGGGCGGCCTCCTGCTGGGTGCGCTCCCGGGCCGCCTGCTGCCAGGCCCGGCGGATCGTCATCTTGTAAAGCCAGCTCCGGAACGCCTCTGGCTCCCGCAACTGACCGATCACGCGGAAGGTCTGGGCGAATGCGTCCTGCATCACATCTTCCGCCATCTGCCGGTCGCCCAGGATCAGATACGCGGTCTGTAGCACTCGGGGGGCGTGCTGCCGAAACAGGGCTTCAAAGGCGGGCAGGTCGCCTGCCCGGCACCGGCGCACCAGCTCCCGCTCATCCACTCGGCTCACCCCCTGTACCGGGTTCTATCTAATTAGAGGCTGATGGCCAGAGAAAAGTTGCAGGGACGGGGGGCGCGATTGCGCGACCAGTCAGCGGTTTCCGCCGTCCATAGTGGTAGAGGCGTGGTGATCTGCCATGCGTCGGCGGCGACAGTGGCCGTTTGAGCACCGACGATGGCGGCCGTACGTGGATCCGGGTATGGCGGGCGACTAGGAGGTTAACCATGAAGACGATTGGGCTAATCGGTGGCATGAGCTGGGAGTCATCGGCGGAGTACTACCGGATCATCAACCAGACGGTCAAGGAGCGTCTGGGTGGCCTGCACTCTGCACAGGTCGTTATGTACAGTGTCGATTTTGCCGATATCGCCGAGCTGCAGCATGCGGGCCGTTGGGCCGATGCGGCCAGGCTATTGGTCGACGCCGCCAAGCGGCTGGAAGCCGGCGGCGCGGACCTGGTGCTTCTATGTACAAATACCATGCACAAGGTCGCCGAGCAGCTCGCATCCGCCATCAGCATCCCGCTGGTGCATATCGCGGACCCGACCGGCGAGGCGATCAAGGCGCGAGGAGTCCATACGATAGCGCTGCTGGGCACCGGGTTTACGATGGAGCAGGACTTCTATAAAGCACGCCTGGCGGAGCGGTATGGGCTGCGGGTGATTGTGCCAGACGAAGCGGATCGAAAGGTGGTCCATGAGGTGATCTACCAGGAGCTCTGCCTGGGACAGATCCGGCCGGAATCCAGGGCTGCTTACCGGGATATTATGGCGCGGCTAGTCGGGCAGGGAGCCGAGGCGATCATCTTGGGTTGCACAGAGATTGGTTTGCTAGTGCGTGCGGAGGACGCCACGGTACCACTGTTCGACACGGCTCACCTGCATGCGCTGAAGGCAGTCGACCTGGCGCTGGATCCTCGATGACGGCCTCGTCAAATTTGGCCGCAATTTAGACAAGGAGACTTAGCCTTTGGTTGTCGAATCATCCATGGTGACCCGGCCGGTGCACCCACTACAAAGCGGGCGCTGGCGGCAACCCGCAGCGCGCGCAAACCGGGAGGTAACCCATGGAGAAGATTACGACCACTGAGCAGTTTGATCGGATCCTGGCTGACAATGCACGAGTCATCGTGAAGTTCTACACCACCTGGTGCCCTGACTGCCGCCGGATCGATCAGCCGTGGGACGAATATGCGGAGGCCAATCAGCAGCGCGCATCGTTTGTGGAGCTGAATGCCGAAGAGGTGCTGGAAGTCGCAGAGCGCTTTGATGTGCGCGGCATCCCGTCGTTCCTGATGTTCGAGAGCGGTCGTCTGGCCGATCGCCTGTACAGTCGTGATGCGAAAACGCCGAAGCAAGTGACCGATTTCGCCGAGAAGGTGCTTGCGGCCCCGCTCGAATCCAAAATGTAACAGCAACGATGAACCCCCGCTCCTGCCCGGAGCGGGGGTTCATCGTTGCTTCTCCAGGTTACTCGGGGTCTAGCGGGTCATCAACAGTGCCGGCGGATACCCGCGCGTCAGACTGGTCCTTGGTGGCGCATTCCTTGCAGATGAACTTGAACTCTTCGCCTGAGTGCGCCTTGCGGTACTCTTCTGCTCGCTCAAAGGGTACAGGTTTCTTTTGCAAGCACTGCAGACACACCTTAAATATCTGGTCATGAGGTTTTTCTGGCATAAGCGATTCCTCCAGCAGATTGGTAGTACAGGAGCGCTGAATAATAGTGTACTGTAGGGCATGTGCAGAATATACCGCTCCTGTGGAAGGATGTGTTGCATGAACGGGCCGGATTACGACGTGAAGGGGATCGTCCGA
Source organism: Bacillota bacterium (assembly GCA_028287415.1). Taxonomy (GTDB): domain Bacteria; phylum Bacillota; class Sulfobacillia; order Symbiobacteriales; family Symbiobacteriaceae; genus RYN-353. The sequence goes on from JAQBPS010000316.1 coordinate 3,932, forward strand.
CAGTTCTGGGCCCGCGCCCCTGACCTCTGGCACGAACTGCCGAAGTATCCGCGGTATCTGGTGACTGGCAAAAAAACGGCTGCCACACCGTAGCCGTGAATACGCGAACACGAAGGGGTGAGCAGTATGGTTAAGCAAACCGCCGAACAGAAGCTGACCGGCATGATGGAGGGCTATGACTCCCGTGTTGTCCGACACCTGAACGCCGAGTTCGAGCAGAGTACCAGCCGTGGGGATCGGTTCGCAGACGCAGTCGCCTCCCGGGTTGGTTCCTGGCCATTCATCATCATCCAGAGCGGGATATTGGTGTTCTGGATGTTCTGGAACATATTAGGCCCGACAAAACTGCATTTCGATGCGCCGCCGTTCATTGGCATGAACCTGCTGCTCAGCTTCCAGGCTGGTTACACGGCGCCCTTTATCATGATGAGTGCCAACCGAATGGCAAAGCGCGAACACCTGGAAGCGGAAATTGATTACGCCGTTAACTACAAGGCTGAGGAAGAGATCGCCGACATGCAGGCCGACCTGCATCATATTTACGAGCACCTGGAGCAAATCGCCGTTCAGAACCGGGACCTGGCGGCTGAGAACCGGGAGATCGTGGCGCAGAACCGAGAGCTGCAGGCCAAGCTGAGCGAACTGCTCACCCGATTCGGCCAGAGTTGACCACTGGACGGTGGGTCGACGGTGGCCGACGGTGTAAAGACGTAGGCCAGCTCCTGACGAGCCGGCCTACGTGCTTAGCGCGTCTGCGTCACTACAGCGACATCCGGTAGATCTCCGCGACATCTGCCTGCTTCAGCTTCCGGAACCGGCCGATCTCGCCGTTCGGCGTCGCCTTCTCCGCCATCACCGGGATCTGGTCGTCGCCAATCTGGTAGTCCGCCAGCCGGGAAGGTGCACCGATGCTGGTCCAGAACTGCCGCAGCCGCTCGATGCCCTCGAGCCCGACCTCCCGGTCAGACCGGCCCGCCGGGTCGACATCGAACACCCGCACCGCCAGCTGTGCAAAGCGCCCGGGGTTCGTATCCAGGCAGTACCGCATCCAGTTCGGGAAGAGGATCGCCAGCCCCCCGCCGTGCGGGATGTCGTAGATCGCCGAGACCGCATGCTCGATCGAGTGGGTCGCCCAGTCGCCGCTGGTGCCCATCGATAGGATGCCGTTGAGCGCCATCGTGCCGCAGTAGAGGATCGTCTCCCGGGCTTCATAGTCCTCCAGGTTCGCCACTACTTTTGGCGCGGCCTCCATCACCGTCCGGAGCAGCCCCTCAATCCAACGGGTCTGGAGCGGCGCATTGGTCGCGTCGTGAAAGTACTGTTCCAGACCATGCGACATCATGTCGACGATGCCGTAGACGGTCTGATTGCGGGGGAGCGTGAAGGTGTAGGTCGGGTCCAGGATGGAGAACGTCGGGTAGGAGTAGGGAGTGGCGCCCCAGCCGACCTTCTCCTGCGTCTCCCAGTTGGTGATCACCGAGCCGGCGTTCATCTCCGAGCCGGTCGCCGCAATGGTCAGGACGGTACCGAAGGGCAGCGCCCCGGTCGCCTGCGCCTTCCGGGTGATCACTTCCCAGACGTCGCCATCATATTTGGCACCGACGGCGATCGCCTTGACGCAGTCGATCACACTGCCGCCGCCAACGCCCAGGATAAAGTCGATCTGCTCCCGCTTGCAGATATCGGCGCCCTTACGGACGGTGCTCAGGCGGGGGTTGGGCTCCACGCCGGGCAGTTCGTGCACCTCGGCGCCCGCTTCCTTCAGGATACTAATCACTGCATCATAAAGGCCGCTCCGCTTGATGGAGCCGCCGCCGTAGGCGAGCAGCACCCGCTTGCCGTAGCGGTCAAGCTCGGTGCGCAGCTGCGAAAGCTGCCCCCGGCCGAAGATCAGTCTGGTCGGATTGTGGAAGACAAAGTTGTTCATCTTGTGTAGATCCCTTCCTGTCATCTAGTAAAATCAGTCGTCCCCGGAGAGATGCTCCAAAGACAGCGTGCGCCAACTCGTACGGCCTTATTTGTCCCATGCGCTACCAATAAAGACGAAGGCCCGCAGCCGGGAGATACCCAGATAGCGGGCGGTTAGAAGTGCATGAATATGCATTGACATGCGGCTGATGCGATAAGGGGGCGAGGCAGTTACTGCCTCGCCCCCTTGCGTCTGCTACCCAGCGGGACCGACGTCCTAGTAACCCATCACGAAGAAGATGGCGAACACGGCGCCCACGGCCCAGAGGGGCCACTTCAGTTTCTCCCGCTTGCCGGCGAGCAGGTTGATCAGCAGGTAGCTGATGAATCCATAGCCGATGCCACGCCCGATGTTGTACGTGAACGGGATGGTGGCGAGTGTGATAAAGGCGGGGAGCGCTTCGGTCACATCGTTCCACTCGATGTTCGCGGCATGGCCCAGCATGAGGAAGCCGACGATGATCAGCGCAGGCGCTGTGGCCAGTGCCGGGACCGCACCGATAATCGGCGCAAAGAAAATCGAAAGCAGGAACAGCACGCCGACGGTTACGGCGGTGAGGCCCCGACGGCCACCCTCCGCGATGCCGGCTGCCGATTCGACGAACGTGGTGGCCGGGGCGACGCCGAACAGGCCGCCCACCATCGCTGCGAGGGCATCAACAGTCAGAATCCGGTTCAGACGGGGAATCCGGGGATGCTTTGCATCAATATAGCCGGCCTGTTCCGACAGGCCCACGACGGTGCCCATCATGTCAAAGAAGTCGCTCATGACCAGGGCGAAAATCACGGGGATGTAGCTGAGCTTCAGCGCGCTGCCCATTCCGCCCAGGGTAATGTGGGGCATGGCCGGCATGCTGACGACCGCCGTGGGCGCCTTCTGAATGCCCAGCGCGATGGCCACCACCGTAGCGGCGAGGATGCCATACAGCATGGCGCCCTTGACCTTGCGGGCCATCAGAATACCGATCAGCACCACGGTGGCCAGCGTGATCAGGGGACCGGCGTTGTGGCTAGTCCAAGGGGCGAACGTGACCAGCGTAACCTTATCGCCGACGATAATTCCGGAGTTAATGAAACCAATCAGGGAGATGAACAGGCCGATGCCACCGGCGATCGCCCGCTTCAAATTGAGGGGAATCGCAAGGAAGATGATTTCGCGCAGGCGGGTGACGACCAGCAGGAGGATGACGAGACCTTCAATCACAACCAGGGACATGGCGGTGTCGAACGGGAGCTTCATGCCGATGATGACGGAGAAGGTGACAAATGCGTTCAGACCCATGCCCGGCGCCAGTGCGAAGGGATAGTCGGCCCAGAGGCCCATCAGCAGGGTGATGATGCCCGACACCAGGCCCGTGCCCACGATGATGGCGCCCTTGTCGGCCCCCGGGGCATTCGCGAGGATGCTCGGGTTCACGAACAGGATGTAGGCCATGGTCATAAAGGTGACGATACCGGCGACGATTTCGGTCTGGGCGGATGTGCGCGGGGGCGTGAGGTGCTGTGGCTCCTTCGGTCTGGAAACCATTGTAGGCGTGACCTCCCTTGTGATTTGGGGCGACAATGTAAAAAGCCCGGGCAGGGATGATCTGAGAGCAGAACATCCCCACCCGGGCGTTTTTCCCGGTGGTGTCGTTCCACTCGTAGTCGGGGTCTTAAGGGACCCCGGTAGAGACTCTCGGGCCAATCCCCGAGGATATACGAGCGGCGCTATGCAGTTGGAATTGATCACGATCTTATCATGGGGCTGGCAATCCTTCAAGCATTTGCGCGTGCTCCATCGGCAACCTGGTGGAAACATCGGCCCGGGCAGCGACTCAGGCGTGTGCGACCTCAAGCTGTGGCTCTTCCGGGTACCCAATCGCAGTGTTGCATGCGGTAATCACGGTGGGGTGATGGGTGTGACAAAGCAGCGAATTCTGGATGCTCTGTGCTCCTGCTGGTGCGGGATCCCTGCTCCCTGATGGGCTTGCTGCAGGCCGGCGTCCAGCTGGGTAAGGTGAATGTGGTTTGTCAGGGCCGCCGGCCGCTGTCAGTCCCGTGTGGAACTGGTCGCAGCCGGCCAGTCGGAACAGGCGGTATGAGTCCGGTGCTGCATCACGACCGGTTTGGTCAGCGGCTCGCCCGGGTCGCAGCTGTGGCCTTTCACAAGGACCGGCCCCTGAGTCGCTGGCCGTGGTCGGCGACTCGCTGGTCGACTTGCGGATGGCCCAGGCGGCGGGCGCCCTCGCGGTCGCCGTTCCGGAATACGCGGACGATGTGGACCTCCTGTCCGCCCATGCCGATATATTGCTCAGCGGTGCGAGGTCGGTCTTGAGCACCACTCAGTTGAGGCCCGGACAGTTTTGGAGGCTACTGGCCAGCAAACGAGGGTCCGAGAAGCCGAATGCAATTTGATGGAGTTGCTCCGCAACCTGCGATGGCGTGTATTATTGAACTAACGTTTCCCGTTAGTGTAATGTCCTGTCAGAGCCTGGATATACCTGTGCGCAGACTTCTGTACGGATACTGAGGCGTCTTTCTTGACTACACGGTGGAACGCATTGTAGAGCCGGTCAAATTTCAAGTCTTTAATTTTGTTTGCCATTTGTCTTACCGTGCTCACCGGTAAAGGAATGAGGTTCGGATAACTGTACATGAAACTAACCCATCGCGGATCCGCCACGACTTGAATCGTATCTCCAGTGAAAAGCACCCCCTTCCCCTCATGCCCATCTTCCCAGTGAACGACAGATGCCCCTTTAAAATGCCCCCCCAACCGGTACAACACAACCCCATCTGCGAGAGTTAAGCTTTCACCTGACCAGAAACGAATATGATCGTTCGCCCTTGTTACCCATTCACGATCGTCTTCATGGAGGTACACCGGAACATCGAAAGCTTCTGCCCAGTCCGCAATAGAGGATTAGTAGTGAGGATGAGATAGCGCGATGGCATCGATTCCGCCCATTGTCTGGATTTCTTCAATCGTCCGGTCATCCAAGTAGGTAATGCAGTCCCACAAAAGATTGAAATCGCCTGTTTGCAGCATAAAAGCGGTTTGACCGATCGCAAATGCGGGTTGTGTAACAATGCTGAATATGCCATTTTCATCCTTTGTGAATTGATTGCAATAAATATTACTCTCTCGCATGGTATTCAAAGTCGTCCATGTTTGGCCGAACTCAGGGATAAACTGGCGTTCATCGTCGCAGATCAAGCATTGATCGGGAGGAGTTTGTGATGGCTGATATTGTGTGCCGCACGTTGTACAAATAAAGGCCGACATCTGCTTCGCCTCTCTTTCCCGGCTATGTAGAAGCCGGTGATTGTCGATTCGGTTCGCAAAGTCGCCGTTGATAAGGCGTTTTACTCCATCGGATTCGATAAATCGTGTGGGAATCCCATTCCGGCCGGCTAGCCTCCGCCAATCGGGCCAAATGCTCTGCGGACAACTCGAATCCCGCAGCGCCCAGGTTGTCCTGGTACTGTTCGGCGTGCGTGCTCCAAGGATGGGAATAACGGTGCCGTTTTTCTGTCTAATCCAGTTCAATGCAACTTGCGCCTGACTGCGGTTAATTTCGGAAGCAATCGCTTAAACTTCTTGAAGGACTTGTTGATTGCTGTCCTTCGTAAGATACCCTTTGATTCGGGCTTTCTTGCATTTTGCGGTTCGCTCAGCTCGCATCCGAATGGCGGCGGCAATCACCGAAAAAATTTGATCCAGTCTCCGGAATGCATTACTTCACCGTATCAGCAAAAGCGGAAGTGCCGCTTCAAGCCGGTGTGCGGGTAGGGGGGCTGTCTGGCCTGTTCCGATCCTTATATGGCCGCGGAGTTCGCGGATTTCGTAGATGTCCCGAATCCAAGCGGGGTCTTCTTTGGTGGTCATCTTGAGGTCGGGAGTGAGGTGGGCCCGCCGCACCCGCTGCTTGTTCGGCCCCGCTTCGCCGGAGGACACGCACGAGTTGCCCGCTGTGGCGTTGCTACCAATTCTTCGTGTGCCTCGCGTTGCATTCTTGGTACTGATCGCATGCTTTCGCGTCGTGTCTGTTTTACTGACAAATGCATTTTTATACATTCGTGCGGTGTCCGTTCTATAATTGACGCCGTCGCACCTGCATACTTGTTCGCCCGATATGCCCAAAATTGCATCCCACCCCATAAACGAACGGGTCCGGCAGACGGCTCGCACTGCCTCCGTGATCCTCCGTGTCCTCCCCGCCTTGATACGCAAGCTTCTCACGATCTTGCTGAACGCTTATCGGAGTCGTATCGGAGTCGTTTCGGAATCGTATCGGAGTCGTATCGGAGTCGTATCGAGACCTTATCGCTGTCATACCCGTTTTCTCACAATGGCCTAGCATTTTGGCAGTCCACCGGAATCCGGCATCGCCCCAGGTGGCGGCAACCATCAGGCTCGCCTCATCGACGTGCAGGTCCGTGGCAGTCAGGAGCAGACAATCGGCGGGGAGGGCGCTGCCGGCAGACAGATTGACGATGTCGCCCGGCACAACCGATGCGACCGGAATCTTCACTTCGGCGCCATCACGAAGTACTTTCACTTCGACCTTGACCAGACTCAGGAGCCGCTCGACGGCGTTCGCGGCGGAGTGCTCCGGGAAGAATCCGAGGAGGCCGCTAATTGCGACAATTACCAGAATGATGGTGCCTTCGATGACATCGCCCAGAAAGAACGGCAGGATGGCGGCTTCGAGCAAGAGGATGATGATGGGGCTCTTGAACTGCACGAGTGGCAGCGGCAACACTTGCCGCTTTGCGTGGCTCTCCAGACCCGGACCCTGCTTGGCCGCCCGAGCCTCGGCCTCGGCATTGGTCAAGTCGCGATCACTCGTTTGCAGTTCTGTGAGCAATTGGGCGCCCGGGGTCGACCAGTAAGCCTGCGTTGGTTTAGCGAACGACAACCTCCTTTTGGCAAAGGATCCCGCCGGGCGACCCTGCTTTCTGATTGAACTGGCGAAAGACCGACCAAGCCGACCCGTGAAATGAGTGCGCCAGCTTCGCCGCTGAAAAGAAGGGAGGGAGCCAGTGCTGGCTCCCTCCTTTCAGCTTATTGCTTCGCTGCACCGGGGGGGACGGGAAGGGTCAGGTCCGGCGCCCGAGATGCGCACTAGAATGGAGGATTATTTCGGGTAATAAATGAATTTAGAGTGCACCGAAGGAACCACGAGGCGAACCGAGGCATCGCACCGTCCCGGGACACCCAACGCAAGGAGGTCGATTTCCCATGTCTGCTCTTTCTGCCCAGCTGGCTTACGCATCCGCCGCTGATCTGGCGGGACGCATCAGGCGCCGTGAACTCTCGCCCGTGGAAGTGGTTGACGCTTTCATCGAGCGCATCGAAGCGCGGAACGCGGAACTGAACGCCTTCGTCTACCTTGGCTTTGCCGATGCACGCCGCGCCGCCCAAGCGGCAGAGCGCACCGTCATGTCGGGGCAGGAGCTGGGTGTCCTGCACGGGGTGCCGACCGCGATCAAGGACCTGTTCGACTTCAAACCCGGGTGGATCAGCACCTTCGGCGGCGTCCGTGCCCTGCGGGGCTTTGTCGCCGACAGCTACTGCACCTATGCGTCCCGGATGGAGCGGGCCGGAGCGATCCTAGTCGGCAAGACCAACAGCCCGGTGATGGGCTTCCGGGGGACCTGCGACAACTACCTCTTCGGGCCCACACGCAACCCCTTCGACCTGAGCAAGAACAGCGGCGGCTCCTCCGGCGGCAGTGCGGCCGCGGTGGCCGCGGGACTCCTGCCCATCGCCGAGGGCACCGACGGCGGCGGATCGATCCGCATCCCCGCCTCCTGGTGCGGCGTGTACGGCTACAAGGCCTCCTTCGGCCGCGTGCCGATGGTGCTGCGGCCCAACGCCTTCGGCGGCATCTCGCCCTTCATGTTTGAGGGCAGCCTGACCCGGACGGTCGAGGATGC
>JAQBPS010000614.1 GCA_028287415.1 Bacillota bacterium
CGAGCTACAAACTTTCGACGGATGCATGCCAATCTTAGTTCCCAAAAAGTAAGAGCCTGTCCTCTTGATAAGGACAGGCTCTTACTTGTGATTATCGCTTGGCGAGGAGATACCCCAGGAAAATCCCCACGATGCCAAGTATGCCGGTGAGGCTTGGCGGCGCCGGTATGGGGAGCTTCAGCTTTGCAAAGAGGAAGCCGACGACTGCGCCAGCTACCAGCGCCAGGAGCCATTCTTTGATGTCCATCAGGTCACATCCGCTCTGGGGCGCTGACGCCCATGAGGCCCAACGCGTTGCGCAGCACCACCCGCACCGCGTCACACAGCACCAGGCGGGCCCGCGTCAGGTCCGCATCCTCTGTCATCACGCGGCAGCGGCTGTAGAAGCTATGGAATACGGTCGCCAGGTCGTTGGTGTAGCGGCTCAGGCGGTGGGCTTCACGGGCTTCAGCCGCCGCGATCAGCTCCTCCGGGAACTCGGCCAGCTTCCGAGCCAGGTCAATTTCGGCCTCGTCGGTCAGCAGCGCCAGATTCGCCTCGGCGGCTGCAGGGACCGTCAGGCGGGCCTCCTCCGCCTGGCGGAGAATGCTGCAAATGCGGGCGTGGGCGTACTGCACGTAAAAGACCGGGTTGTCGCTGGACTTGAGGTTCGCAAGATCCATGTCGAAGTCCATGTGCGCGTCCAGGCCCCGCAGCAGGAAGAAGAAGCGGGCGGCATCCACGGAGACCTGATCGAGCAGATCCTCCATGAGCACAAAAGTCCCCTTACGCTTGGACATGCGGAACTCCTCGCCGTCCTTGAACAGCCGCACGATCTGGGTGAAGAGGATCTCCAGCGACTCCCGGGAATGTCCGAGGCACTCCACCATCGCCTTCATGCGCCCCAGGTAGCCGTGATGATCCTGGCCGAGCACGTCGATCAGCGTTTCGAAGCCCCGGTCGTACTTGTCCATGTGGTAGCACGCATCAGCGGCGAAGTAGGTGTACTCGCCGTCCGACTTGACCAGCACCCGGTCCTTATCATCGCCATACTGAGTGGTGCGCATCCATATGGCACCCTCGGATTCATATGCGGCCCCGGCCTTGAGCAGGCGCTCGACCAGCTGTGCCGGCTTGCCGGCCGCCCGCAGGGAGCGCTCGCTGAACCAGCGGTCGAACACCACCCCATAGTTGCGCAGGATCGCTTCCTGACCGCTGCGGAAGTACTCCGGTGCCCACCGCTGCAGAAACGTCATCCGCTCCTCCTCGGGCTTCCCGAGAAAGTCCGGGTCCAGCTCCAGGAGGTCCCGTGCCGCATCGATCACGTACTCGCCGGGGTAGCACCCCTCGGGAATCTCGATGGTCGCACCCCGCAGCTCCTGTGCCCGCAGGTCTACCGACTTGGCCAGCAGGCGGACCTGGTTGCCCGCATCATTCACATAGAACTCTGTGGTGCAATCATACCCGGAGGCGTTCAGTACGCGCCCCAGCGTGCTGCCGTAAGCCCCCGAGCGGGCCTGCACGAGTACCATGGGACCGGTCGGGTTCGCGCTGACATACTCCAGCAAGATGCGCTTGCCGGCGCCATGGTCACTATGGCCGAACCGGTCGCCCTCCGCCTGAATCGCCGGGAGTACCTGATGCACCCAGCCGAACTTCAGGCGCAGGTTAATAAAACCGGGTCCGGCAATCTCGGCGGACTCAAGCCAGCTCGCGTCCACGGGCAGGTGCTTGCGGATCGCCTCGGCTACCGCCCTGGGCGCCTTCCGCTCCGGCTTCGCCATCACCATGGCCAGGTTGGTCGCCCAGTCCCCATGAGCCCGGTCTTTGGGCACCTCAAGAATAATCGTGGCAGGGGCTGGCCCCGTCAGATCGCCAGCCGCGGCCGCCCGGTTCACAGCCTCAGCCAGCGCCTCACGAAGCTGCGCTTTCACCTGCTCTATGACTCGCACTGCAATAGCCCCCTAATCGGCGTCTTAACCGAAAGCCAGAATCGCTTCCCGGATCAGCTTGGCGCCGAGCACCACTGTCCGGTCGCTATGGTCGAGGCCCGGCGCGACCTCCACGACGTCAAAGCCAACCACATTCAGCCCGTTCATGGCCAGGATCGCGTCGATCATCTCCCGGCTGTGGATGCCGCCCGGCTCCGGTGTGCCGGTGCCGGGCGCAAAGGCGGGGTCCATCACATCAATATCGATGGTGATATAAACCGGCCGGCTGCCCAGCGTGGGGAGCACCTGCTGAAGCGGGCGCAGCACCTCGTGTGGGAACAGGTGGCACTGCTCCTGGCCCATCTGGTACTCCTCGGCCGTGCCGCTGCGGATACCGAACTGGTACAGATTCTTCGCCGGCAAGAAGTCAAGGCACCGCTTCATCGCCGCAGCGTGGCTCAGCGGGTTGCCCAGGTAGTCCTCCCGCAGGTCGGCATGGGCGTCGAACTGGAGCAGGAGCAGATCGTCGCCGTACTTGGCGTGAACCGCCCTGACACAGGGCACCGTCACCAGGTGCTCGCCCCCCATCATGAAGGGCAGCTTTCCGTCCTGGACGATCTTGCGGGCCACCTGCTCGCCGCGGTCCAGGGACGCCCTGGCGTCGCCGAAGATCACCGCGACGTCGCCGAGGTCGAAGAAGGTCCGGTCGGCCAGGCTGGCCAGGCTGTGATAGCTGAACTCCTCGATGCCGTAGCTGGCCTCCCGGATCCGGCCGGGGCCGAACCGGGTGCCAGGGCGGTAGGAGGTGGTAAAGTCCTGCCCAATGCCGAACAGAACGGCCTTGCTCGCCGCGTAGTCGTCCGAGGCGCCCATGTAGTCCGACAGCCGCTCGATGTGCGGAAAGCCGGCAAAGTTCAGGCCGCCCATTAGCGGGCAGCCTCCTCGGTCATCTGCTGGATGAACCGGGGCAGCTGCAAGGCGCCAAAGTGCATGCCAGGGGTGTAATACCTGGTCTTCATGTCACCGAAGCGCTCCGCCACGTCGGCATCGACCGGGTCATGTTTCTTGGAGCCCAGCGTGAAGCTCCACAGGCCGGTCGGATAGGTGGGGACCGCACAGGTGTACAGGCGGGTGATCGGGAACGACTTGCTGATGCCGCCGAAGGCCCGCTTGATTACGGCAGCGTTCGACCAGGGCGACTCGGTCTGGGCGACCATAAGGCCGTCACCGGTGAGCGCCTTGAATACGTTGGCGTAGAACTCCGGCGTAAAGAGGCCCTCGCCGGGGCCGACCGGCTCGCTGGAATCGATGATGATCACATCATACTCCGCCTCGTGCTCGGCGACCCACTTGATGCCGTCCGCCACATGGATATGCACCTTCGGGTTCCCGGTGAGCGCCACAGCGATGTCCGGGAAGTACTGCTTGGATGTCTCGATGACGCGGCCATCGATCTCCACCAGGTCGACATGCTCCACGCCCGGATGCTTCACAACCTCGCGGACCATGCCGCCGTCGCCGCCGCCGACCACCAGCACCCGCTTGGGGTCCGGGTGCGTGAAGAGCGGCACGTGGGCCCCCATTTCGTGGTAGACGAATTCATCCACCTCATTGGTCTGGAAGAAGCCATCCAGCGCCAGCAGGCGGCCCCATTGCGGTGTTTCGACAATGACGAGGTCCTGGAAGTCCGTCTTTTCATGATGCAGCGTCTTCGTGACGCGCACGGAGAGCCGCTGGTTATCGGTTTGCTGTTCAGTCAGGTAAAGATCCACGGAGTTAGGCCCCTTTCGCCGGTCAAGCCGCTGAGTACCGTCAAATTATAGCATACCGCCTCCGGGGGGGCAAAAGGTCGGCAAATCGGCCCTTGACACGTGTCGGGCTGGGGTGTAATATGCGTAATCAATAACCAGAATAACGTGATGATCGGGACCAGTAGCCCGTGCTTCCGGCCCTCAGAGAGCCATCCACCAGCTGTAAGGATGGCGGCCGGACCCAGGTGAAAGACCCCCGGGAGCGTCGCCCGAACGGAGTATTCCGAGTAGGCGCGAACGGTGACCCGCCGTTATCGGGCTGAGCGGCCGTCCTTCTGGGCGGCAACCAGGGTGGTACCGCGAGCGCAAGCCTCGTCCCTTCATGGGACGGGGCTTTTTTGTACCTTTTTTGGGGGGTGATCACATGGACGACGATGGTGATGGCGATGACGATGACAATCTGAAAGGGGTAAGCGAACATGTCCGCAATCGTTCAGCCAGAGGTCCGTGTGCTTGCTGCCCAACTGCCGTTGCACCTTGGCAACACCGTTACACTCAAGGGGTGGGTACACAACTGCCGTAAAATGGGCAACCTCGCCTTTGTCGTGCTCCGTGACCGGAGCGGCATGGCCCAGTGCGTTCTCGAGGGGGCTCTGGCCGACCGTGCGCTGGAGAATGAGTCGGTCGTGGCGGTCACCGGGCGGGTGGTGGCGGCGCCCAAGGCCGCCAGTGGGGTGGAACTCAGCGTCTCTGCCGTCACGGTCATCAGCGCCCCCACCATGGCCCTGCCCTTCGAAATCAACAAGAAGGAGCTGAAGGCCGGACTGGAGGCGGTCCTTGACCACCGGGTCCTCAGCCTGCGGAACCCGAAGCTTCACGCGGTGTTCAGCATTCAGGCGGCCCTCGCGGGGGCGTTCCGGGAATACCTCGCCAACGAGGGGTTTACGCAGATCTTCACGCCCAAGATCGTGGGCACGGGCACGGAGGGCGGCGCCAACCTCTTCCCGATCGACTACTTCGGCGAGAAGGCATTCCTGGCGCAGTCGCCCCAATTCTACAAGCAGATGATGGTCGGGGCCGGCTATGAGCGGGTCTTCGAAATCGCTCCGGTCTACAGGGCGGAGGAGCACAATACGTCCCGCCACCTGAACGAATACACCTCGCTGGACGTAGAGATGGGGTTCATCGACTCCGAGGAGGAGCTCATGGCACTGGAAACGGGCCTGCTCCGGCACATGTTCGGCCGGGTGGGCGAGAGTTGTGCGCCGGAGCTGGCGCTGCTCGGGGTGGCTGTGCCCGAGGTCGGCGATATTGCCCACATTCCGATGGCAGAAGCCCAGGCGATCATTCTGCGCACGTATGGCAAGCTTTCACCGAAGGGGGATCTCGACCCCGAGGGCGAGCGGTTGCTCTGTCAGTATGTAGCGGAAGCGGGCAAACCGGCGCTGGTGTTTCTGACCCGGTACCCGCGGGAGATCCGGCCGATGTATGCAATGCCGGCGCCCGAAGACCCGACGCTCACGGCCTCGTTTGACCTGCTCTTCAACGGTCTGGAGGTAACCACCGGCGGCCAGCGCATTCATCGGCCCGAGATGCTGATTGCGTCGCTGCGTAGCCGGGGGTTGAGCCCTGAGAGCTTCGGTGCCTACCTGGAGCTGTTCCAGCTGGGCATGCCTCCGCACGGCGGGTTCGCAATTGGCCTCGAACGGCTTACAGCCCGGCTGCTGGGGCTCGCGAACGTTCGGGAGGCGACCAGCTTTCCCCGGGACCGCACCCGACTTACGCCTTAAAAAGGCAAAAGCCCAGCGCAACATGTGCGCTGGGCTTTTGCCTTTGGCGGAGAGGGTGGGATTCGAACCCACGGTGGCTTTTGACCACACCGCTTTTCGAGAGCGGCACCTTCAACCACTCGGACACCTCTCCAGGAGGTGTGGGACGGGACAATGGCGCCTGTGAAGGCGCCGCTGGAGCTGGTGGCCGGATTCGAACCGGCGACCTGCTGATTACGAATCAGCTGCTCTACCAGCTGAGCTACAGCAGCGAAAATGGTTTCACTATGGGGATTCGAACCCCAGTTTGCGCCGTGAGAGGGCGCCGTCCTAGGCCTCTAGACGATAGGGCCGGAACTGGTTGCGGGGACAGGATTTGAACCTGTGACCTTCGGGTTATGAGCCCGACGAGCTACCGGACTGCTCCACCCCGCGATGTGAAGGGAACCTGGTGCGAGGGCCGGGATTCGAACCCGGGACCTCTCGGTTATCAGCCGAGTGCTCTAGCCAACTGAGCTACCCTCGCGGCAACCGGAATTGGGACAGGGGATCGAACCTTTGCGCTGCGTAATCGCCCCCGTTCGTCCACTTGAACAGCTTCAATCTGGCGTGGACGGTCGGGCGTGATTACTCCGCTTCTGACTTCGTCCTACGGACGAGGTCACCGGTTCGTTTTAAGTCTGGAGCTGATGACCGGGATCGAACCCTGCGCTGCGTAATCCCACCCGATCGTCCACTTGAACAGCTTCAATCTGGCGTAGACGATCG
>JAQBPS010000337.1 GCA_028287415.1 Bacillota bacterium
CCGGCCCCGGTCCTGCCGGCCACGGTCCCGCCGGCCCCGCCCCCGCCGCTGGCGGGCGCCCTGCCAGCCGCCGCCGCCCGCGTCAGCGTCACCACCTGGCTCGCCAGGTCCCGGATCTCCGCCATGAACCGCTGCGACTCGTATGCCCCGGCCTGAATGTCGGCGATCCGCTTCTCCCACTCGCCCGTCAGCTCCGGGCTCAGCAGCACCTGCGCCCCCGCCTGCTCCGCCAGGGCCACCAGCTGGTGCCCCTTCGGTGTCGGCATCAGCGCTTTCTTCTCCAGCGCCACGTAGCCCACGGTCTTCAGCCGCTCGATGATCGATGCCCGGGTCGCAGGCGTGCCCAGCCCCCGGCCCTTCATCGCTTCCTTGAGCGCCTCGTCATCCATCTCCTTTCCGGCGAACTCCATCGCGCTCAGCAGGGATGCCTCCGTGTAGCGGCGGGGCGGCTGCGTCTGCTTCGCCTTCACCTCGGCGGACCGCACCTTCACGGCCTCCCCCTGCTCAAGCGCCGGCAGGGCGGCGGCCTCCTCCGCCTCATCGCCCTTGGCCGGCGCCAGCGGTGTCTCGACCGCATGCCAGCCGGGATCCAGCACCCGCCGGCCCCGGCTCTTGAACCGGTCGGGCAGGGCACCGGCCCGGGTGATCACCTCGGTATCCAGGAACTTCGCCTCCGGGTAGAACTGCGCTAGAAACCGCCGGGCGATCAGCCCGTAGACCTTCGCCTCCACCCCACTCAGCCCCGACGGCCGCTCCGTCGTGGGGATGATCGCGTGGTGATCGCTCACCTTGCTGTCGTCCACCACCCGGCGGTTGCCGGGATGCACCAGGCCCAGATCGGCGCCGGCCGCCGCCTGCCGGAACTCCGGCTGGCCCTCCGCCGCCCGCACGACCGCAGCCAGCCCCTTCACCAGGTCCCGGTTCAGGTACCGGGAGTCGGTGCGCGGGTAGGTGATCAGCTTCGCCTCATAGAGGCCTTGCGCCGCCTTGAGCGTTGCAGCCGCTGTCAGTGCGAAGCGCCGGTTCGCCTCCCGCTGGAGCGTGGTCAGGTCATAGAGCTGCGGCGGCCGTTCGCTGGCTGCCTTTTCCGCGACGGATTCGACCTGGCCGGCCTGGCCCTTGACCCGGGCGGCGATCGCCTCCGCCTCCTCGGCCTTCTTCAGTCGGTCCCCCTGAGGCCCGAACCACTTGCCTTTGTAGCGCCGGCCATCCTGTGGGGCAAAGTCCGCGAAGACCTCCCAGTAATCCTCGGACTTAAACGCGGCAATCTCCCGCTCCCGCCGCACCATCAGGGCCAGGGTCGGGGTCTGCACCCGGCCGACCGAGTACAGTTCGCCCCACTTGACCGAGAACGCACGGGTCGCATTCATGCCCATCAGCCAGTCACCCTGGGCCCGGCATAGAGCGCTCTGGTAGAGCCGGTCGTACTCAGCCTCGGGCTTGAGGTTATCGAACGCCTTGCGGATCGACTCCTTCGTCAGGGCGCTGACCCACAGCCGCCGGACGGGGCGCCGCACGCCCGCAGCCTCGCAGATGTAACGGAAGATCAGCTCGCCCTCCCGCGCCGCGTCGCAGGCGTTGATCAGCTCGGGCGCGGCCTTGGCGAGCTTCGCCAGCACGCTGAACTGCGGCCGCGTCTTGGCAACCACCTTCAGCCCGAACGTCTGCGGCAGAATCGGCAGCGACTCCAGCGACCACTTCTTCCAGCGGGGCTCGTACTCCTCGGGCGACATCAGCTCTACCAGGTGGCCGATCGCCCAGGAAATCACGAACTCGCTGCTTTCCAAATATCCTTCACGGCGCGAGAAACCGCCCAGCGCTTCCGCGATGGCGCGGGCTGCGGACGGCTTCTCGGCGATAATCAACGGTTTTGCTGCCATGGACATGCGCTTTGCTCCACCTCACCCGAACAGTTCGCCCCCCGTCCCTACAAACCCTCCCCGCCGAGCCGCCGGCCGAACCAGCGGACGATCGCCTCCAGCCGATGGACCCGGTGCCAGGGCTGCCCTGTGCGGCTCAACTCGTGATTTTCGTCCGGATAGCGCAGCAGGGTCACATCCCGGCCGAGCAGCTTGAGTGCCGTGTAGAATTGCTCTGCCTCCGAGATCGGCGTGCGCAGATCCTGTTCGCTGTGGATCATCAATAAGGGCGTCTTTACCTGCTCCACATAGCTGATCGGTGATTGCTTCCGGTAGACGTCCGGCATGCGCCAGGGCGGGCCGCCGAAATCCGCCAGATCGGCAAAGCCGAAGTCGCTCGTGCCGAACATGCTGTATTGATTGCTGATGCTGCGCATGGCGATCGCCGCCTTGAACCGGTCCGTATGCCCGATCGCCCAGTTGACCATGAAGCCGCCGTAACTGCCCCCGGCGATCCCGAGCCGGCTCGTGTCGATGCCGCCCCGCTTCACCGCTGCGTCGATGGCGTTCATCACGTCCTGGAAATCCCGGTTGCCCCAGTCGCCCCGGATCGCCGCGACGAACGCCTGCCCATAGCCCATGCTGCCCCGGGGGTTCGCGTAGACCACCGTGATGCCGCTCGCCGCGAGCAGTTGGAACTCAAAGAAGAAGCGGTAGCCGTACATGACCATGGGGCCGCCGTGGATCTCAAGGACGGCGGGGGTGTTACCCGCCGTTCTGCGCTCCGGCGGCCGGAGGATCCACCCCTCCGCCGTAGCGTCGCCGGACGGAAAGGTGTAGCGTTCGGGCGTTGCCAGGGCCATGCCGGAAAGCAGCGCCCGGTTGACCTCAGTCAGCCTGCGTTCCCGGACGGAGCGACCCAGCTCCAGGACCGAGACGTCACCCGGAGTCAGCGGGTCGGTGTGACAGATGGCCGCCCGCCGGCCATCCGGGCTCAGGCTGAAGCTGTAGATCACCCGCTGGCCCTCAGCGACCGGCGCCACCGTGCCCGAATCCGTGGCGATCCGCACCAGGTGGGTCATGCCGCTGTCGCTGACCAGGTAGTAGACCGAGCGGCCGTCGGGGGCCCAGGCTGGCAACGGGGTGACCTGGCCTTGCCCCACCATGTCGCCGATCGACTCATCGCCGAGCGGACGGTCGAACCGGGCCGTGAGGTCGCGCGGGTCGCCGCCCTGCACGCCTACCAGCCAGAGCGACGGCTGGGTGTAGTCCCCGTGCTGGCGCGCATGGCCGATGTAGGCGATGGTCCGGCCGTCCGGTGCAAAGGCCGGGTTGTAGGCGGGACCCACGCTTTTGGTCAGCCGCCGCACCGCTCCGCCCTCGGCCGGAATCAGCCCGATGTCGCCGATCTGCATGCGTTCAGGGTCGGCCGTCTCGGATGGCTGCCAGCGGCTGATGGCGAAGGCGATGTGGCGCCCGTCAGGCGACCAGGCCGGGCGGGCGTGGTCGAAATCGCCTTTGGTCAGAATGCGGGGTTGCTGAACACCATCCAGTTCGATGACCGCGATCTGATCGAACTTGTCGCCGATGATGCCCACGCCGTTCTCCTGGAAGGGCAGCGTCGTGATGCGCCGGACGTCCTCAGTGTAGCGCTCCCG
>JAQBPS010000340.1 GCA_028287415.1 Bacillota bacterium
CCACGCCCGATGAGGTCAAGATGCTGATGATCGACCCGAAGATGGTTGAGCTCTCCATCTACAACGGCATCCCGCACCTGGTAGCGCCCGTCATCACCGATGTCCGCAAGGCCGCCGGCTACCTGAAGGGCGCCGTGAAGGAGATGGAGATGCGGTACGAGCTGTTTGCGGCAGCAGCGGTCCGCAATATTCAGCAGTACAACCGGCTTGTCACAGCCGACCCCGGCCCCGATCCGGAACATCCGCGGCAGCCGCTCCCCTACATCGTCATCTTCATTGATGAGCTGGCCGACCTGATGATGGTCGCTCCGGCGGACGTCGAGGATGCGATCTGCCGCCTCGCCCAGATGGCCCGGGCCTGCGGCATGCATCTGGTGATCGCCACCCAGTCGCCCCGCGTCGACGTGATCACCGGCCTGATCAAGGCCAACGTCCCCTCCCGCATCGCCTTCGCCGTCTCCTCCCAGGTCGACTCCCGCGTCATTATGGATGCGGCGGGCGCCGAACGGCTGCTGGGCCGGGGCGATATGCTCTACCATCCCGGCGGCCAGCCCAAGCCCGTCCGGGCGCAAGGCGCCTTTATTGATGAAGGATCGGTCGAGGAACTCGTCCGCTTTGTCGCGGCCCAGGGGAAGCCGACCTTCACCGCGCAGGAAGTTGCGGTCGAGGTGGAGTCCAAGCGCGGCGGCAGGAACAGCGACGATGCCCCCAGTTCAGCCGCTGACGCTGCCTTCCCACAGGCGGTGCGCGTCGTGATCGAGCATGGGCAGGCGTCCGTCTCGATTCTTCAGCGGCGCCTGCGCTGCAATTACAACAAGGCTGTGCGCCTCATCGATATGATGGAGGAGCGGGGCTTTGTCGGCCCCCATCAGGGTTCGAAGCCCCGTGAAGTGCTGATCAGCCTGCCGCAGTGGCGGGAGGAGTTCAGTACCGACGAGGACGGCGAAGAGCTCAGCGCCGACGACTAAATCAAAGGGCCGCCCGGCTACTGTGCCGGGCGGCCCTCACTTGTTACACGCACTTCGCCACGTCATAGGAACCCGCAGCCGGCACGTAGCCTAGCCGCTTATTGATCGCCAGCATGGGAGCGTTGAGCGAGTCATTGCCGGTGGTCAGCCGCCGGGCGCCGGCGCTCACGGCCTTCGCAATAGCGGGCAGTTTGAGTGCCAGGGCGATGTGGCGGCCACGGTACTCCCGGAGCACCGAGGTGTGCGGCGTATAGTACTCGCCCTCCTCCGCCTGCTCGATCATCGTCACACCGACGAGACGGCAGCATCCGCCAGCGCAAAGATGCGGATACCGGTGGCTTCGACGCTGGCGACCGGTGGCCCCGTGATGCCGGGCTATGCGCTCCAGCTCGGATAGCAAGGCGGCGCCAAGGCCCTGCCCGCGCACGGCGGGGTCGACGACCAGGTACATATACAGCTTCCCGGCCTTGGTGTTGGGGAAACGCTGTGCCATGGCATAGCCCGCGGCCATGCCCTGTTCATTCAGGGCGACGATCTGCACTTTGATGCTGCCAGCTGGCAGATCCGCGTCCTCCCGGATGAGCTCATCGGCGGTGACGGGCTTGGCATAGGCGGTGTTGAGCAGTTCGGCGATGCGGGCATAGTCCGTGGGCAGGTTCGCCGGACGAAGGGTGAAGTGCATAGTGCGATCCTCCTGGGTGTCAGGGCTAGCCGGCGTGAGCGACTGGGCTGGTAGCTTTGGCGGACCCCCCATGCTTGGCGTTGTAAAGCATGGCAAAAAATCCGTCAAGTTCGTAACTGGGCCGATTTCACCTTCGGAAACGCAAGATTCGCCTGCTGGCCGGCGGCGGTTACCGGGTAAATTTTGCGTTTCGCTGATTCTGGAAAAGGGACCGTTTTGGTGTTGCCCTACAGGCCGATGGTAAGCAAAAAGCCACCGCCGGCAGAGGGGCAGCGATGGCCCGCAGCCAGCTGGGCGGCAGGTAGTATGTCCACCCCCTTCCCTCACTGAGGCTTGTGATCCGGGGGTGCCCGGCGTAAGCCGAGAGCACCATGAACGCATCCTGTAGCGTGGGCTGACTGCGGAAGATTTCAATGTCGATATCCGGCGCCACCATCAGATCGTAGGCCGTCGCGCCTATGAGCACCGGGTGTCCGATCTCAGACCATCGCTCCATCATCTGCAGCTCAGCCTACAGTGCATGGGCCTCCTCGCGTCGCGCACACCGCCCAGCGCTGCCTGCTCCTGTATGTAAGTTTGTAGTAATGACGCCATCACGCAGGCGAAAGTTCCTAAGCCCAACACAAAAACGCCCACCATCTCGCGATAGTGAGCGCTTTGCTTTGGTGGGGAGAGGTGGATTCGAACCACCGAAGTCGATAGACAACTGATTTACAGTCAGCCCCCTTTGGCCGCTTGGGTATCTCCCCGACTATGCAATTGTAAATGGTGACCCCATGGGGATTCGGACCCCAGTTTGCGCCGTGAGAGGGCGCCGTCCTAGGCCTCTAGACGATGGGGCCAATGGTGGACCGCGAAGGACTCGAACCTTCAACCTGTCGATTAAGAGTCGAATGCTCTACCATTGAGCTAGCGGTCCAAACATGGTGGGCCATGTTGGCTTCGAACCAACGACACTCCGCTTAAAAGGCGGATGCTCTACCCCTGAGCTAATGGCCCATACTGCTGTTGATTCGCCGATTGCAATAACTGGCGGCGAGAAGTTATGTTATCACGTTGCATGCCCGCCGTCAACCCACAATCGTTTTTGCTATCGCCAGCCTTCACGGGCAGGGACCGGACCGGCGCGAACGCGGCCCGGACGGTCGCCTCGACCACATCATCGACATAGGTAAAATCGCGGATCTGGTCGCCCCGCCCGTAGATCAGCAAAGGCGCCCCGTCCCGGGCCGCCTTCAGCCAGCGCGTAAAGGCCATGTCCGGGCGCTGACCGGGCCCGTAGGCTGTGAAGTAGCGCAGGGCTACCCACGGCAGGTCACCCGTCCGCCCGTACAGATCACACAGCGACTCTGCCGCCAGCTTCGAAACGCCATAGGGCGAGACGGGGCGGACCGGCCAATCCTCTGCGGCGGGCATCGGCACGGCCCCATCTACGGA
>JAQBPS010000617.1 GCA_028287415.1 Bacillota bacterium
TCCCCGGTCGCCTACATGCTCGGGCCCCTCACCAGCATTGATGTCGTGGACGAATTTACCGTCAGGTTCAACTTCTCCGAGCCCTACGCGCCGCTCTGGGCGCCCCTGACCGGCGCTTACCTGGCCCCGTACGACCCGACGGTCCTCGACAAGGAGGGCCTCAACTTCGGCGAGAAGCCCAGCGCCGCCGGCCCCTACATGTTCAAGGAGCGCACCCGGGGTTCGTCGCTTACCTACGTGAAGAACCCGAACTACAGCACAATCCTGCCCTATGTGAAGAACCAGGGTCCCCCCAAGTTCGAGTCGATCACCGTCCGGATTATCCCGGATGAGCAGACCCGGGTGCTCGAGCTGGAGAAGGGCAACATCCACATCGTCACCAGCCTGCCCCCGCAGGACGTGAAGCGGCTCGAGAGCAGCAAGGATATCAACGTCATCCGCCAGCCGGAGAACGGCATCTGGTACCTGGGCTTCAACAACCAGAAGGCGCCCTTCACCGACAAGGCCGTCCGCAGCGCCATCGCCATGGCGATCGACCGCCGCCCGATGGTGGAGGTGGGCATGGAGGGGCTGGCCCAGCCGATTTACGGCCCGCTGCCCCCGACCATTCCCGGCTACAGCGCCGAGATCGACAAGCTGGCCGAGCAGACCTATCCCTACGATGTGAACAAGGCGAAGCAGACTCTGACGGCCGCTGGCTACACCGCAGGCACCGACGGCATGATGGCCAAGGACGGCAAACCCCTGGCCGCCAAGCTCTGGATCACGAATGAGCCCGTTCAGCAGCGCCTCGCCCAGATGATCCAGAGCCAGCTGAAGCAAATCGGTTTCGGGGTGACGATCGAGGTGCTCGAGGACGCGGCCATCCGGGCCGGCACGCCTGAGGGCAAGCATGAGATGATCCTTTGGACCTACGGCTGGACCGACCCGGACATTCTGAACTCCCTGTTCAAGACCGGCAACTCCACCCGGCTGCATTTCTCCACGCCGGCGCTTGACCAGTTGTTGACGGCTGGCCGGCAAACCGTGGACGAGACCAAGCGGATGGCGATTTACGCGGACGCCCAGAAGTATCTGATCGCGCAGGAGCCCTGGGTGCCGCTCTTCGTCCGGCAGAACGCGCTTGGCATCCGCAAGGAGATCACGGGCGTTCACGTCCACAAAATCCTCGGCGGGCTGGTTCTGCAGGACCTCGGCTGGTAAGCCATGCTGAAATACATCCTGCGCCGGCTGGCTGGCGCAATCCCGGTCTTCCTGGGGGTCTCCGTGCTGGTCTTCCTGATGGTGCACATGATCCCCGGCGATCCGGTGCGCTATCTCCTCGGGGAGTTCGCCACCCCGGAGGCGGAGGCCACCCTCCGGGCGCAGATGGGCCTGAATGACCCCCTGCCGTTGCAGTACCTGCACTACCTGAGCCGGGTGATCACCGGCGACCTCGGCACCTCCCTGATCACCCGGGTGAGCGTGTCAGCGGAGCTGACGAACCGGGTGCCGCTCACCCTCACGCTGGCAGCGCTCAGCATGCTGATCGGCCTGGTCGGCGGCATGCTCGCCGGGGTGATCGCCGCCATCCGCCAGAACACGGTGCTGGATTACGGGGTCATGTCGCTGGCGCTGATCGGTATCTCCGCCCCGAGCTTCTGGATCGCCCTGGTGCTGATGTATGTGTTCGCGTTTCGCCTCAGCCTCTTCCCGGTCTCCGGCTACAGCGGCATTCACTCACTGATTCTGCCGGCCTGTACGCTTGGCGCACTTACGGCCGGCTCCATTGCCAGGATGACCCGCTCCAGCCTGCTTGAGGTGCTCCGGCAGGACTTCGTGCGGACGGCCCGGGCCAAGGGGCTGCCACAGCGGCTGGTGGTTTTCAAGCACGCACTGAAGAATGCGCTGCTGCCGGTGACCACGCTTGTCGGCCTGCAATTCGGCGGGCTCCTGGGCGGCTCGGTGATCACGGAGACGGTGTTCGCCCTGCCGGGGGTGGGCAGCTACGCCATCCAGGCGATCGGGCAGCGGGACTTCCCCGTCATCCAGAGTGTCGTGCTCTTCAGCGCCGTCGTCTTCGTGTGTGCGAACCTCGCCGTGGACCTGCTCTATGGCTACCTCGACCCGAAGATCCGGTACCAGTAGGCGGGGGGAGATGACGGAGACCATGCTGTGGACCAGCCTGCGCCGCATGCGGCGCAACCGGGGTGCGATGGCGGGGCTTGTGCTGCTGGCGCTCTTCAGTCTGGGGGCGATCCTGGCGCCGTACATTGCCCCCTATGACCCGCAGGCGATGCACTACGATGTGCGCCTGTTGGCGCCCGGACTCCGCTTTCTCATGGGCACCGACGAGTTCGGGCGGGACCTCTTCCGGGCCATGCTCCACGGGGGGCGTGTCTCGCTCCTGGTGGGCTTCATTTCGGTCTCGATCTCGGGGGTGCTTGGGACGAGCCTGGGCCTGGCTGCCGGCTACTTTCCCAAGCTTGACGGCATCGTTTCACGGATTGTCGACATCTGGCTGGCATTCCCGACGCTCCTCCTGGCGATCGCCATCGTGGCGGTGCTGGGCCCCGGCCTGCGCAACGCCATGATCGCCGTGGGCATCTCCGCGACGCCCTCCTATATCCGGCTGGTGCGGGGCGTGGTGCTGGGCGCCCGCGAGCGGGAGTACGTGGAGGCGGCCCAGGCCGTCGGCGCCCGTGACGCCCTGATCCTCAGGCGCCACATCCTGCCCAACGTGGCGGCGCCCATTATCGTGCTGTCAACGCTCCAGTTCGGCGGTGCGATTCTCTCGGCGGCATCGCTCAGCTTTCTGGGGCTGGGCGCCCAGCCGCCCACGCCGGAGTGGGGGGCGCTGGTCTCCGCAGGCCGCGGCTTCATCCGCCAGGCCTGGTGGCTGTCGCTCTTTCCCGGCGGTGCGATCATGCTCGTGGTCCTGGCCCTCAACCTGCTGGGCGACGGCCTGCGGGATGCGCTCGACCCCCGACTCAAATAGGAGGGAACAGAATGGCTCTGCGTGAGAAGCTCGAAGCGATCGCTGCGAACCTCGACGGGACCCTGGGCCTGGCGGTGCGGGTGCTCAAGACCGGTGAGGAGTTCCGTATCAACGATCAGCAGCGCTTCCCCCTGGCCTCGGTTTTCAAAGTGCCGCTGCTGGTAGAACTCTTCCGCCAGATCGAGCAGGGCAAGTTCAGCCTGGAGACCCGGCTGATCCTGACCCCTGCGGATGAGTCCCCGGGCTCCGGCGTGCTCAAGGAGTTCCGGCCTGGCGCTGAGCTGACCATCTGGGACCTGGCCGTGCTGATGATCATCGTGAGCGATAACACCGCCACGGACAAGCTCTACGCGCAAATTGACGGCAAGCAGACGATCACCAGGGGCATGGCGGCGCTGGGGCTCATGAGCACCACCACACCGTTCGACTGCAAGGCGCTCCTGAACGTGTCGGTCGGACTGGACGCCGACGACCGCAGCCCTGCAACCATGGCAGAGGCCCGCCGCAGGCTGAAGGAGGGGGCTTTCGACTACAGCACCGCCGCCTTCCAGGCCACGGCAGACAACAACTGCACCACCCCCGCTGACATGCTGGAGCTTTTTACCAGGATTGAGCAGCGCACGGTGATCAGCCCCGCCGCATGCGATCAGATGATTGACATTCTCCTGCGGCAGCAGCTGAACCAGCGGATTCCGTTCCTGCTGCCCCAGCCGTTCAAGGTCGCGCACAAGACCGGCACGGTGGGCACGAGCCGCAACGATGCCGGCATCATCTACCTGCCCAATGGCGATCCGATCATCATGTGCGCCTTCACAAAGGATGTGGCCACGGAGAACGGGCGCGCCGGCGACATGGCGATCGCCGAGGCGGCGCTGGCGGTCTACGAAGCATACACACGATAGAGGTGAACCCCGTGAGTGTCCAGATTCGCCCCGCCCAGAGCCGCGAGGAACTGCACGCCTGCGTCGACCTGCAAATGGCGGTGTGGGGCTTTGAGCCAAGGGACGCCGTCCCCTTCAACCAGCTGTTTGCCGCCCACGACTGGGGTGGGCAGGTGCTGGTGGCCGATGACGGGGGCCGGATTGTCGGCTTCTGTTACGCCTTTGGCGGTCGCCAGTACGGTGAGCCGGCGCTGCTGTCGCACATGCTGGCGGTGCTGCCCGAGTACCGGGGCCAGGACCTGGGCGCCCAGCTCAAGCTCACCCAGGCCCGCTGGGCCCGGCGGACCGGCTACCGCCTGATCACCTGGACCTATGACCCGCTGGAGGCGGTCAACGCCAGGCTCAACATTGCCCGCCTGGGCGGCATTGTGCGGCAGTACCTGGTCAATCACTATGGCGAGATGACCGACGGGCTGAACCGTGGGCTCCCCACCGACCGGCTGCTCGTGGAGTGGCACCTGGAGCGGCCCCGGGTGGCGGCGATCCTGGATGGGCAGCCCCTGCCCCCGGCGCCGGAGCCGGTCCGCACGGTGGACATCCCCCGGACCATCCAGGCGATCAAGAGCAGCGACCCCGCCGGTGCGCTCCGGTGGCGGCTGCAGGTGCGGGAGCAGCTCCAGGCGGGGCTGGCCGCCGGTATGGCGATCACCGGCTTCGAGCTGGGCTCTGAGACCGGCGCCTATGTCCTGACACAGGAAAGGGAGTAACAACCACGTGCGTATTGAGGCCGTTGAACTTCACCAGATCGAACTCCCACTCAAGGCGCCCTTTGCCACCAGTTTCGGTGTCATGCACAAACGGCAGCTGGTCCTGGTCAAGGTGCTGGCCGAGGGCGTTTACGGCTGGGGCGAGGTCTCGCCGCTCAATGATCCGCTCTACAACTACGAGACGCCCGAGACCGCCTGGCACATTCTGAAGGACTATGCGATCCCGCAGGTGCTCGGCAAGCAGATTGGCGAGCCGACGGCAGTGCCTGCTCTTTACCGGGAGATTCGCGGCCATAACTTCGCCAAGGCAGGGCTCGAGAACGCAGTCTGGGACGCGTTTGGCCGGGCGCAGGGCGTGCCGCTGGCGAAGCTGCTGGGCGGCGTTCGTGACCGGATCGACGTGGGCGTCAGCATCGGCATTCAGCAAAGTAGCGATGCGCTGGTGCGGGTGGTGGACGGCTTCATGAGCCAGGGCTACAAGCGGATGAAGATCAAGATCAAGCCCGGCCGGGAGCTCCCGGACCTGACCGCCGTGCGCAGGGCTTTTCCCGCCGTCGCGATGATGGCGGATGCCAACAGTGCCTACAGCCTCGCAGACATTCCGGTCTTCCAGGCGCTGGATGAACTCAAGCTGACCATGTACGAGCAGCCCCTGGCCTGGGACGATATCGTCGACCATGCAAAGCTGCAGGCGGCCGTGAAAACGCCGGTCTGCCTCGACGAGTCGGTCCACACTGCCGATGACGCCCGCAAGGCGCTGGAGCTCGGCTCCTGCCGCATCATCAACATCAAGGTGGGCCGGGTCGGGGGCCTGACCTCCGCCCGGGAGATCCATGACCTCATGCGGGCGCGGGGGCTGGACGTCTGGTGTGGCGGCATGTTCGAGTCCGGCATCGGGCGGGCCATCAACGTGCATATGACCACGCTGCCCGGCTTCACACTGCCTGGCGACACCTCCGCCTCCGACCGGTATTACCATGAGGATATTGTCGATGAGCCCGCCGTCCTGAACCCGGACGGCACCCTCTCGGTGCCCACACGGCCGGGTATCGGCGTTGACGTCGTGCCCGCCATGCTCAAGAAGTACACCACCCGGAGCCTGACCATGCGTGCATGAGAAAGGGGTAGGATGATGAGCATCGTACTGAGCCAGGAGCAGGAGGAGCGGGCCCGCCGACTTCACGGAGACTGCCTCGTGTTTGACTACATCCCGCCGGGCGAGCCGATCATGCTGACGCCGACGGCCACCAGGGTGATGGAGGAGGGGCTGGCTGCGGGCCAGCACGCCGGGGTGATCATGGGGCGCATGGTGCAGGCCGGCATCGACGACCTGCATGACCCGCGCGTGCGTGAACGGCTGGCGGCCTATTGGCGGGGGGCAGGCGTCAATCTGGTCACGAGCACACTCGGCGGCGTGAAAGGGGAGACCTGGGACTCCCTGGTGGCGGACATCGCCCGCTGGCATCGGCGGTTCCGTGAGAGCGGCTACTTCCGGCAGGTGACAAGCGTGGCCGCGGCCGAGGCGGCCAAACAGGACGGTCAGGTCGGCGTGATTCTCAACATCCAGAATACGGCCCCCATCGGCAAGGACCTGGAGAAGGTCGAGACGCTGTACAACTTTGGTGTGCGCATTATCCAGTTGACGTACAACCTCCGGAACCTGGTGGGCGACGGCTGCACCGAGCGCACGCAGGCGGGGCTGAGCAGCTTCGGGCTGGAGCTGGTGCGCACGCTGAACCGGCTTGGGATCGTCGTCGACCTGTCGCACTGTGGCGCAGGCACGGTGGCGGACGCCATCGAGCACTCAGAGGCGCCGCCCGCCTTTACCCACGCATTCTGCAAGGCACTGGTGGATCACGACCGGGCCAAGACGGACAGCCAGCTCACGGCGATGGCCGAGCGGGGCGGCTACCTCGGGATTCTGGCGGTGCCGTTCTTCCTCAGCCGCGACCCGAACGCCGGCCTGGAGGTCATGTTAGATCACATCGACCACGCGGTCGGGATCATGGGGGTCGACAAGGTGGGCATCGGCACGGACTGGGGCGGCTGGACCAGCGACGTGCCAGCGCCGCTCCGCCCCGCCGTCAAGGCGGCCTTCATGGCGATGGGCTTCCGGGAGGAGCACGGCATTGTCATCGGCGGCGGCATCGGCGACTTCAAGCGGTACGAGGACTGGATCCAGATCACCCGCGGCCTGGTCTCACGGGGGTACAGCGACCCGGAGATCCGCGGCATTCTGGGCGGCAACTTCCTGAACTACTTCAAGAAGGTGGTGGGGAGTTGAGGCGCGCAAAACGGGCGCTGATCACAGTACTGACCCTGGTTAGCCTGCTGGTCGCAGCCTGCAGCAGCGGCGGCAGCAAGGCGCCCAGCGGTCTGCCCGGGGATGCGGCCGGGGCACCCAGGGCCGGCGGCACGCTGGTGGTCGGCAGCCACGCCGCCCACAAGAGCCTGGCGCCGTACCACTGGAGCTCATCGGCGGACCTGCTGCCGATCAACCTGATCCATGAGGGTCTTGTCACCTTTGTCGAGGGTTACAAGGTGGTGCCGCGGCTCGCTCTGACCTGGGAGACCAGTCAGGACGGCCTCACCTGGACCTTCCATCTGCGCCAGGGAGTCAAGTGGCACGACGGCGTGGAGTTCACTGCGGACGATGTGAAGTTCAGCCTGGAGCTTTACAAGAACCCGACGACCAAAGCGAAGCAGATGGCCGATTTCCAGGCGATCAAGGAAGTGCAGGTCAAGGACAAGTACACTGCGGTCGTGATCCTGAGCGAGCCCTACGCGCCGTTCCTGCGCAAGGTCGCATCGCAGGGCATGCTGCCCAAGCACTACCACGAGAAGCTGACCCCCGAGGAATACGAGCGGAAGCCGATCGGCACCGGCCCGTACAAGCTCCAGGAGTGGGCGCCCAACCAGTACGTCAAGCTGGTAGCCAACCCTGACTACTGGGACGGAAAGCCGCAGTTCGATGCGATCGAGAACCGGGAGATCCCCGAGGTGGCCACCCGCATGCTGGCCTTGCGGTCCGGTGAGATTCAGCTGGACAACTGGTACCCGCCGCCCGAGGAAGTGGCCAAGTTCAAGGCGGACAAGAACTTTCAGGTCACCACCGAGCAGACGCTCGGCACGATGGTCCTGAATCTGAACAACACCAACCCGATCCTGAAGGACAAGCGGGTCCGCCAGGCGATCGCCATGGGCATTGACCGTCAGGCGATTATCCGTGACCTGTGGAAAGGGCTGGGCGTGCTGGCGAACGGTCCGGTGCCCCCGGCCATGGAGTGGTACAACCCGAACGTGAAGAGCTACCCGTACGACCCGGAAGCGGCGAAGAAGCTGCTGGAGGAGGCCGGCTGGAAGCCGGGGCCCGACGGCGTCCGGGTGAACGGCGAGGGCAAGCGCCTGGCGTTTACAACCCTGGTGATCCAGGGCGATGAGGACCGCGGCCAGATCGCCGTGACCGCCCAGCAGTGGCTCAAGCAGGTCGGCATTGAGATGAAGATCGAGCGGAATGAATCCGGCATGCTGATCGACCGGGTCTGGAAGACGCGGCAGTTCGATGCAGCCCTGTACACGTGGACGCTCGGCGGCTTCTCCGGGGATCCGGATGTGGCCCCGCAGTGGAGCTGTAACGGGACGGACAACCAGGCCCTGTACTGCGATCCGGCGATGGACAAGCTGATCGCCGACGGTGCCCGGGAGATGGACTGGGAGAAGCGGAAGGCGATCTACGGCCGCATTCAGGAGAAGCTGGCCGAGGATCTGCCGATGATCTTCCTCATGCAGCCGCTGATGCCGCACGTGGCCAGCGCCAAGATTGCGGGCATCAAGGACGGCAACTTCAATACGATTGAGGTCCTGTACAAGGCCTGGTTCAAGGAGTAGGCAGGAAGGGGGGCCGGACAGGCCCCCTGCGGCAAAGGAGGGATGCGTTCTGGGCCTCGCAGTCTATGCGGCCAAGCGGCTCCTGGCGGCGGTGCCGGTGCTCTTCATTGTCACGCTCGTGGTCTTCGGGGTGCTGCACATGGCCCCGGGCGACCCGGCGCTGATTCTGGCCGGACCTTCGGAGGCCACGCCGGCGGTGCTGGCCCAGATCCGCCAGGAATGGGGCCTGAACGACCCGGTGTATGTGCAGTACGTGCGGTGGGCGGGCCGGATCGTCCGCGGCGACCTCGGACTCTCCATGGCCTACAACAAAATGCCCGTCGCCGACCTGCTCCGGGTGGCGGTGCCGAAAACGCTCAACCTCAACCTGGCGGCGATCCTCTTCGGGCTGGTGGTGGCGGTGCCGGCGGGGGTGATCTGTGCGATCCGCAAGTACTCGCTGTGGGACCACGCTTTGAGCCTGCTGTCGCTCCTGGGGATCTCCATGCCGAGCTTCTGGCTGGCGCTCATGATGATGATCCTGTTCTCGGTCAAGCTCCACTGGCTGCCGACCGCAGGCGCAACCACTTGGAAGCACTACGTCATGCCGACCATTGCCCTGGGCGCCGCCCTGGCGGGCGGCCTCGCCCAGATCATCCGCTCGTCAGTCCTGGAGGCGATTTCCAATGACTACGTGCGCACCGCCAGGGCCAAGGGGCTGACAGAGCGCACGGTGCTGTTCAAGCACGTGCTGAAGAACGCGGCGATCCCCATTGTGACCTACCTGGGTTACCGCGTCGCTTACCTGATGAGCGGCCTGGTGGTGGTGGAGACCGTGTTCGCCTGGCCCGGCATGGGCCGGCTGGCGGCGGATGCGCTCTTCCGGCGGGATTACTTCGTGGTACAGGCGACCGTGCTGGTGGGCGCCGTGACCGTGGTGTTGGCAAACCTGCTGGTCGACCTGCTCTACGGCACGCTCGACCCGCACATTCGCTACCAGTGAGGAGGGCGCGTATGGCAATGGCCGACAAAGTGGCTCCGGCAGCAGAGCACGCGGTGGCGCACTCCTCCTTCTGGGGCAAAGCCTGGCGCCGCTTCCGGCGGCACAAGCTGGCCATGGTCGGTGCGGTGATCATTCTGCTGCTCTGCCTGGTGGCGATCTTCGCCCCCCAGCTGGCACCGCACGATCCGCTGCT
>JAQBPS010000354.1 GCA_028287415.1 Bacillota bacterium
CTGTCCCGGGGCGATGTCCAGAAGGGCGAGGTCGCTTCCGACGTGGTGGTGGAGGAGACGTTCCACATGGCCGCGGCTCACCACTGCTCCATGGAGCCCCACGGCTGCGTCGTCCACTGGGAGAGCGACGACCGGCTGGTGGTCTACGACTCCACGCAGTCGGTCAACAACGTGCAGACCGGCCTCGCGGCCGCACTCGGGATGCCGAAAGCATCGGTGCAGGTGAAGCGGGAGTTCATGGGCGGCGGCTTTGGTTCCAAGACCGGCGTGGAGAAGTACCACCTGATCACGGCCATGCTGGCCAAGCAGATCCGGCGGCCCCTGAAGCTGACCCTCGAGCGGGCGGAGGAGATCACCACAACGGGGCACCGCCCGCAGACCGTGCACAAGCTCCGGGCCGGCTGCAAGAAGGACGGCACGCTCACCTTTATCGACCTGAAGGCGTACGTGGCCGCCGGCGCATACCAGGGCTCGTTCTCCCTCAGCTCGGGGGTGCCCGTCCGGGAGATGTACCTCTGCTCGAACGTCCGGACCGAGGAGTACGCGGTCCTCACCAACTACATGACCAATTGTGCCATGCGCGGCCCCGGCAACGTCGAGGGGATGGCGGCGCTCGAGCTGACCATGGACAGACTGGCCTACGCCATCGGCATGGACAGTCTGGAATTCCGGCGCAAGAACGACTCGCCCTGGGGCGACCAGGTGACGCAGATTCCCTACTCCAGCAAGGGGCTCCAGAGGGCTTACGAGCTGGGCAGCAAGGAGATTGGCTGGGCAGCGAAGCGGCAGCAGAAGCCTGGCAGCGGCGACGGCCCGATCAAGCGGGGCGTCGGGGTCGGCTCGCTGATCTGGGCCGCTGGCGGCGGGCCGCCCTCAGCTGCCAATGTCATCATCAGCACGGACGGTTCGGTCACGCTCCAGTCGGCTTTCAATGATATCGGGGAGGGCGCCACCACCGCCATGGCGATGGTCTGCGCCGAGGAGGTCGGTGTCCCGCTGAAAGCGGTGACGGTGCGCAATGGCGACACCGGGCTCGGGGTTTTTGACCTGGGCACTTTCGGCAGCCGCCTGACCCCCTCGCTCACCCCCGCCATCCGGAACGCTGCGGCGGATGCCCGCAAGCAGGTGCTTGACGCCGCCAGTCAGATCCTTGCGGTGCCGGTGGAGGGGCTCTACCTGGAGGACGGTGTGATCAAGTCTACGGCTGACCCGCAACTCAAACAGCCGCTGGTCGCGGTGGCCTCCAAGTTCACGCACGTGGTGGTGGGCAAGGGCTTCCGCGGTCCCAATCCGAACGAGTACCGGGTGACCGCGTTCGGGGCGCAGTTTGCCGAGGTGGAGGTGGACACGCGTACCGGAGCCTTCAAAATTCTGAAGATCGTGGCCGCCCACGACTGCGGCCGGGCGATCAACCCGTTCCTGGTGGAGGGGCAGATTTACGGCGGCCTGGCGCTGGGTCGGGGTTACGCCACGAGTGAGGAGCGGATTACCGACCGCAACACCGGTGTAGTGGTGACCAACAACTACGTGGAGTACAAGGTGCCCACGAGCATTGACAGCCCCCCGCTGGTCGCGATTGTCGTGGATGATGTTGATGAGCACTCCAACAACACGGGCGTCAAGGGGATGGGGGAGCCGCCCGGCATTCCCACCGCCGCAGCGATCGCCAACGCCATCTACAACGCCACGGGCGTGATGGTGACCGAGTCCCCGCTGACCCCGGACCGAGTATTGAAGGCGCTGAAAGCGGCCAGGAAGTGAGGAGAGGCCATGAAAAGCTTTGAGTATCAGGCCGCCTCGTCGGTGGGTGAGGCCGTGGTCAGGCTCCAGCAGGCGAAGGGGACCGGGGTGCCCATGGGTGGCGGCACCGACCTGGTCGGGCTGATGAAGAATCGGGTCGTGAATCCGGAGCTCGTGGTGGACCTGAAGGTGGTCGACTCACTCGCGTACATCCGCCGGCAGGATGGCGGCTTTGCGCTGGGCGCGGCGACGACCGTGGCCGACGTCCAGTTCTCGGCGGAGCTGGGCACCGATTACCCGCTGCTCCGCAAGGCGGCCTCCCTGGTCGCCTCGCAGCAGATCCGCAACCAGGGCACGGTCGGGGGCAACCTGTGCCAGCGGCCGCGCTGCTGGTATTTCCGGAACACGCTCACCCCCTGCCTCCGCCGGGACGGCACCTACTGCTCGGCAGTGCTCGGGGAGAACAAGTACCACGCAATCCTCGGCGGGGCGGGCTGCTTCATCGTCCACCCGTCCGACCTGGCGCCGGCGCTGATCGCCCTGGATGCCCGCGCCAAGATTACCGGGCCCGGGGGCAGCAGGGTGGTGCCCATGGAGGAGTTCTTCGTACTGCCCAGGGAGGATCTGCACCACGAGACGATCCTGAAGACTGATGAGATCCTGGAGGAGGTGCAGATTCCGGCACCGATGCAGGGGGCGAAGCAGGTCTGGCTGAAGCACCGGATCCGGCAGGTGTGGGACTTCGCCATCCTGTCTGTGGCCTGCCAAGTTCAAGTACGGGGGACGGCCGTCAGCGATATCCGCCTGGTGCTGGGCGCCGTGGCGCCGGCGCCCTGGCGCTGCCACACCGCCGAGCGGCTGCTGCGTGGCTCAGCACTCACGCCTGAGAACGTGGACCGGGCGATCGCCGCCGAGTTGGCCAAGGCCCGCCCGATGACGCAGAACGCCTATAAGATCGAGCTGGCGGCGGAGCTGATGCGCCAGGCGCTCCTGGGCTAGCGGGAAAGGGGGAGAGAGCAGATGGGGGAAGAAGTGAAGGATCAGGGTCGGCGTGGCTTTCTGACCACCGCGGCGGCCACCGTGGGCGGGGTGTTTGCCCTTTTGGGCGCCGCCAAGCTGCCCGCCGCTGCGAAGACCGAACTGCCGCCGCTCTCCGAGGGCGTGATCTACCCGGACCCGGCCCTGTGCGTCGGGTGCGGAGCCTGTGAGGTCGCCTGCGGCCAGGTGCATGCGGAGCACGGGCTGTCGGGGGTGCCGCGCATCCACATTCTGATCAAGGATGGGGCGACCGTCGGCATCAGCATCGCGGACGCCAAGACTACGGGCACCGGCGGCTACGTGCCCTCGCCATGCAAGCAGTGCCCGGACCCGGAGTGCTTTGTCGTCTGCCCGGCAGACGCCCTCCAGATCGACGGCAAGGGGGGCGCCCGGTTTATCGACGAGTCGGTCTGCGTCGCCTGCGGCAAGTGTGAGGCGGCCTGTCCCTACCCGGTGGACGGCGTCCAGGCGCTGACCGAGGAGCCGATGCACACCAAACGCATCTTCTTCGACCCCAAGCTGAATGTTTACACCAAGTGCGACATGTGCCACTGGCGGGCGGAGGGGCCCGCCTGCGTGGGCGCCTGCCCGGTCAACCACAACATCAAGCTGGGGCTGCTCAAGAGCGACCACCTCTGTCTGGATATCAAGCGGGCGGACGAGACCACCTACAAGCAGATCCTCTAGGGAGGCGACGGAAATGCGACCGGTGAGTATGCTCCTGGCAGCCGCGGGGGACTCGTGGCTGCCGAAGAGCGACCTGTTCCAGCTCAATTTCCGGATGGCCTCCGTCATGCTGCTGGTGGCGGCGGGAGGCATTGCCCTGGGGCTGTTCGCAACCGCGCTGTTCCGGTACCGGCGGGTGCGGCTGAACATCAAGACCGGCGAGGTGCGGCGCCACACGGCGGGCCACATGCTGGCGCACTGGGCGAACGCCGTCGGCTTTCTGCTGGCGCTGTTCACCGGGGCGATCATGCTGAAGTGGCTACCGGTGCCGATGGGGAAGGTGCCGCTGTACACGCTCCACTACATCGGGGCGGCGCTGGTGCTGATCGGCCTGGTGGCCACGGTGGTCAATGCCGTGACGAAGGGGACGACCAGCGTACACCGGCTGATCCCATCCAGGCACCACATCCGGCAGGCGTTCCTGGAGGTGCTGGGGTACGCCGGGCTGCTGGGCGACCGGGGGATTCTGGGGTTCCGGGCGCTGCAATGGCCGGCGGCGTGGCGGCGTGACCTGGCGAAGGCAGTGGGCTTCAGCGGGTTCGGGCGGGACGGCAAGTACCTCGCCGCGGAGGAGGTGCTCTCCTACCCCCTGTGGGCCCTGGTCGGGCTGGCGATCGTCAGCACCGGGATTCTGAAGGCGGCCAGGTTTGTGTACCCGCTGCCCCTCGCGGCGGTCAAGTGGTTGACGATTGTGCACGACTGGGCGGCGGTGGGAACTGTGGTGATGCTGTTCGCCCATGTCGGCGCCCTGGTGCTGGTGCGGACCAACTGGCCGCTCTTCGCCTCGATGTTTACGGGCAAAGTCCGGGCGGCCTATGTGAAGGAGAACCATGGCGAGTGGTATGAGGAGCTGGTTGCGGAAGTGGAGCAAGGCGAGCCTGCTGAGCGCAACAAAGGGGCGGCGACATGACGGATCGCAGCCGGCTGGAGCTGTTCAGGCAGGCCGGGCTGGCCGCCTGGCAGGGGCTGAAGGCAATCGCCACGGGGATTGATGTCGTGGTGGAGCCGGAGTCGGGGTCGGAGTCGGAGTCGGGGTCGGGGTCGGGGTCGGAGCCGGGGTCGGAGTCGGAGTCGGACTCGCAGGCCGGTCCCGCGCAATCGCAGTCGGAGGCGATTGGGACGGCGATCGGGCGCCGGGCCATGGCCGCGGCCGAGCATCGGGTGGGCGCCGCCGAGGGCGGGGCGGCAGGGTCGGCGGTCACGGCCGTGGAGCTGCTGGCGAACATCCCGCTCACCCTGGCCGTTTACCCGGGGCCGGCGGTCCCGCTGGTTGAGCGTGCGCTCACGCTGACGGGTGCACCGCTGCCGGTGGACGGGGACCTGGAGATCGCGGCCACCAGCCGCGACCTCGCCTGGCTCCCGTTGGACATGGGTCGGGTCTACTATGCGCGGTTTCCCGGTGGGCGGATGCTGGCCACCGGCGGCTACCGGCGGGCCGCCCTGGTGCGGCTGGAGGCGGGGGCCGGGGCCTGGCCGGGAACCTGGTGCGCCCTCGGGGAGGATGCGCTTGCGGCGGGCATGCCGAACCCGCCGGACCTGGTCCTGGAGCGGCCGGAGGCGCTTTGGCGCGCCATGGCGCAGGGGCAGGTCAGGCAGGCACTGCTGGGCGGGGAGCTGCTGGAACGTGCTCTGGCGCTGCCCGGGGCGGCGGTTGTGCTCGCCCTGGTGCCGGGTGCAGGCGTGGCCGTGCTGCCGCTCTGGGGCCTGTTCAGCAGCGGGCGCACCCCGGTTTTCAGCGGGGCGGCGGATGAGCACCTGGTGGTGACGGCTATCGATTCCAAACAAAATCAGGCTGATTCCTAACGAAATGAGACCAAAGTTCTATATGATGTCGACCTTCGACTCATAGTGTGATCAGTCTCCCCCTGCCAGAATGAAGACAAGCCGCAGAAGGGGGAGGAAGCAGATGAGAAGATCGAGACGAGTGATTCAGACGATCGGCATCCTGCTGATGATGGTTGTCGGCATGCTCGCCACCTGAACGCCGGCGGCTGCTGGCAGGGGTGGGCGCCGAGGAACAAATTTGTTTCTCTTCGCCCGCTGAGCCGGGCGCAGACCACGCCCGCCCCGGCGGTCACCGCCGGCCCCATCCGCGCCGCCGCCTGGTCCGCAGGGACTGCCTTCAACTGGGCGGAACAGCCCCAGCTGGGTGCGAACAGCAGAAGAGCCGCCTCGTCGGCTTGGTCATGACGGCCGTTGAGCGGTCCAATGCAGTTGACATAAATCGAGAACGGGTCGTCCTTTTGCCACCTGGCCACCCTGGGTGGCGGCAAAAGGACGACCCGTTCCGTCCGATGTGCCCAAGCACAGCGACGGGAATAAGACCAAAGTTCTATATGGTGCCGACTTCTGACTGATGGTGTGAC
>JAQBPS010000363.1 GCA_028287415.1 Bacillota bacterium
ATTTGCCGTAAAGCTCCAGATCATCCGGACCGAGTCCAATTGTTTCGGCCACCGATGTAATGGGGGCCATCTTTGCTGACTGTGCAATCTCAATATCGGTTGGCAACGAATCGTCCTCCTATGTCCGGGCGAGAAAGCGGGCCACCGGGTCCGGCGTCAGGGCCTGCATGGCTGCGGCCACCTCGTCCCGCTCTGCACGCAGACGGGCGACCGTTTCGACCACACGCTGCCGGTAGCCTTCATCTTTCAGGCTGCCCAAATTGATGGCAACGTTCCACAGGGCGCCCTCAAACGAGGCCGCAGCCGTGAGATACGCCACATAGGCGTCGCTGAGCGCATTGGTATTGCCGCGGTTGGCCGCAGCCAGGGCCACCCGCATGACCAGCAGGCCATGCGCCATCGTCTTGAGCGGCGCCTCCGTGGCCTGCCGGTAGCCGGCCTGCACAGCCTGCTGGCGCTGTGCTTTCTCTTCGTCTGTCCCCTTGGGCAGGGCAAAGGCGGCCATCACCGCATTGAAGGCTGTCTGGTCCTCATCAGCGCAGGTGAAGAGGGCCTCCACTTCGCTGCGTCCCGTCACCTGAAGCTCCGCCATTTCCGCCTGGACCCCTGCGTACTTCTCACGGCCGAGCGTCAGCCCTGCAACCATCGAGACGAGGGCGGCGCCCATCGCTCCGGCTACGGCCGCAGCCGCCCCGCCGCCGGGCGCGGGGGTTCCGGCCGCCAGCTGCGAACAGAAGTTATCCAGGGTCTCATGCTTCGTCGCCATGAGGTCACCTCCTTAGGAGCCGTCCTTCTTCGACGAGCAGGCGGCCGCGCTTGATCACGCAGGCGACCACGCCCTGTCCCATCCGGTAGGGAATGTGCTGATGGCCAGGCACGTCCAGAATCACGAAGTCGGCCTGCTTGCCAATCTCCAGGCTGCCCACCCGGCCCTCCAGGCCGATCGCGGCCGCAGCGTTGATCGTGGCGGCGGCGAGGGCCTCACTGGGGTCCATGCGCATGTGCATGCAGGCGAGGGTGATGATAAACGGCATGGCGTAAGCCGGGCAGGAGCCGGGGTTGAAGTCCGAACCCAGGGCGACCGTGCAGCCCAGCTCAATCATGCGCCGGGCATTGGCGTAGGGCACGTCCATCAGGGAGAACGCGGTGCCGGGCAGGCAGACCGCAACGGTGCCGGCCTTCGCCATGGCTGCCAGGCCGCGCTCCGAGGCGAAGAGCAGGTGGTCTGCGCTGATTGCCCCCACCTCGGCGGCCAAGCTCGCGCCGCCCAGGTCGGAGAGCTCGTCAGCATGCACCTTGGGGCGCAGTCCGACGCGTTTCGCGGCCTGCAAAATCCGGCGGGACTGCTCAGCTGTGAAGACGCCCGCCTCGGCGAACACGTCGCAGAAAATGGCCAGCGGCCGCTCGTGCGGCAGCATGTGCCCCACCGCCCGCTCGAGCAGACTGATCAGCCCGGCATCCGCCTGCTCGGGGGTGGGTGCGGCGAGCGGGAGCATCTCCTCGCAGATCAGATCGACGTAGGCTTCCCGATCCTGCCGGTACTCCGGGGGGAACTCGTGCGCACCCATGAAAGTCGGGACAATGTCCAAATGGTGCCGCGCGGCCATCTCCCGGATCGCGGTCAGCTGCTTCACCTCGTCGACCGCTGTCAGGCCATACCCGGACTTGATTTCCACGGTGGTGGTGCCGGCCAGGGCAAGCAGATCCAGCCGCTTCAGCCCCAGTTCGACCAGGTCCGAGCATGCCGCCTCACGTGTGGCTCGGACGGTCGCTTGAATACCGCCACCCGCCCGTGCGATCTCGGCATAGGTTGCGCCCTGAAGGCGCATGGCAAATTCGTCCGCCCGGTCCCCGGCGAAGCACAGGTGGGTGTGCGGGTCGACAAAGCCCGGGATCACCGCCCGGCCGCGGGCATCAATAATCCGCGTGGAGGGCCCGGTCTGAACCCGCGCCAGCAACTCCTCGGTCGTGCCCACATCGACAATCATGCCCTGGTGAGCCGCCAGCGCGCCATTCGGCACCGCGCCCACGTCCCTCAGCCGGGCGCCCTTACGGGGCCCACCGGCCATCGTCACCAGCTCTCCGGCGTTGATCACCAGGAGATCCACCTCAGGGTTGGGCGCCTCGGGCGGGCGCACTTCGGAAACCAGTTCAGGCTGAGCACTTACATCCATGTCTGATCACCCCATGAGCCGCTTTTCGAGCACCTGATCGGACTTGAAACCCTCCAGCCGCAGGTAGTGGCGCGCTGCGGCCACCATCGCGTCCATCGGTACCAGGCCCACGATTTCCGAGCCTACAATTGGGACGCCGAAGCGCTCCGCCTCGATGCGGATCAGTTCAAACGCTCTGTGCAATGGCGTCTCCTTATAGTTGACCATATTCATAGAGACCTGCACCTGATTCCGCTCCGCGAGTGCAATAGCGAGGGCCTTGCAGCCGACAAACCCGCCATTCGAGCCTCGCACCGCCTTGGCAATTTTCTTCGCGATCTCCAGATCGGCGGTGCCGAGGTTGACGTTGAAGGCGATCAGCGGCATACGGGCACCCACCGCCGTGCAGCCGGCCGTCGGGTGGATGGCGTTCGGCCCGAAGTCGGGCTGGCGCTCCGGATCCTGCCCGATCAAGTCGCGCAGCCCCTCGAACTGGCCGCG
Source organism: Bacillota bacterium (assembly GCA_028287415.1). GTDB lineage: Bacteria > Bacillota > Sulfobacillia > Symbiobacteriales > Symbiobacteriaceae > RYN-353. The sequence continues at coordinate 2,655 of JAQBPS010000363.1, forward strand.
GCGCACATCGGCCAGGTTCTTGCGCGCCGGCTGGGTCGCCGCCTCCTCGTACAGGAAAACCGGGATGCCAAGCTGGCTGCCCATCGCCTCGCCCACCTGGCGGGCCAGGAGGACGCAATCCTTCATGTCGCAGCCTGAGATCGGAATGAACGGGATCACGTCGACGGCGCCCATGCGGGGATGGTTGCCCCTGTGTTCGGTCAGGTCGATCAGCCGGGAGGCCGCATCTGCGCCCCGGACGGCCGCAGTGGCCACCTGCTCGGGGCCGCCCACGAAGGTGACCACAGTGCGGTTGTGATCGGCATCCGGCGCGACGGACAGGATGGTCACACCACAGGACTGGATCGCGCCGACAATCGCCTCGATCACCTCCGGGCGCCGCCCCTCGCTGAAGTTCGGCACGCACTCGATCACGGCAAACCGTTCCACCGTTAATATGCCCCCTCTAGAATTGATACCAATCGGCCAGGAAGCGTTTCTGTATGGCGTAGGGCCGATCGAGATCGCCAAACTCCTGCTCAGCCCAGGGCTGCGTCAACCTCATGCCCTCCTGAATCAGGGCGTCATCCAGCTCCCAGGTGAAGGACATGGTCCGCTGGACGATGTGCGTGAGCGCCTTGCGGGGCGTCTCCGGCTCGGTCCAGGCGGCTACAGTATGCTGCTCGACCCGGGCGCCCCACTCCGCCAACAGGGCTTGTGCGGCGGGCGGATGAAAGGGCCGCCATTTGGCCCCGCTCATTTTGGCGACGGTCTGACGGAAGTACTGACGAATCCGCTGCCGCGGTGCATCGTCATCGTGCGTCTCGTATCCCCACGCCAGTGCGCCGCCGGGCTTGAGAATCCGGCGAACCTGGGGGAGGGCGCGTGTCGGATCCACCAGATGGAGGATATGCACGGCGATCACCGCATCCTGACTCTGTGCGGGCACGGGGAGTTGCTCGTTGATGTCGGCCAGGTGGAGCTGCGCCCTGTGGGGCTCGCCGCCAAGCTTCTCCCGGAGCCGGGCAACCATCTGCTCGGAAATATCGAACCCGGTGTAGCGAACGCCCTGGCGGATGAACGGCAGGGCGATCCGGCCCGTGCCCACGCCGATCTCTGCGATTGCGGGATCTGCCGGCAGGCGTGAGAGCACCCACTGGCAGATTTGCTCAGCGACACCGGGCGGCATGCCTCGGCTCTCATCGTACTGTTCGGAAACCCGGTCGAAGTTGTAATTCATCATGCCCACCTACTCCATCATGGGGATGTGCACGCCCCGTTCTTTCGCCACCTGAATCGCCCGGTCGTAACCAGCGTCCGCGTGGCGGACCACGCCCATGCCGGGGTCGGTCGTCAGGACCCGCTCCAGCCGAAGCTCAGCGTCATCGCTGCCGTCCGCCACCACCACCATGCCGGCATGCTGGCTGTAGCCGATGCCTACGCCGCCGCCGTGATGGATGCTGACCCAGGAGGCGCCCGCCGCTGTGTTGACGAGTGCGTTGAGCAGCGGCCAGTCCGCGACGGCATCCGAGCCGTCCCGCATCGCCTCGGTCTCCCGGTTCGGGCTGGCGACAGAGCCGGCGTCCAGGTGGTCGCGGCCGATCACGATCGGCGCCTTGAGTTCGCCCCTGCGGACCATCTCGTTGAAGCGGAGCCCGGCCTTTACCCGCTCACCATAGCCGAGCCAGCAGATCCGGGCGGGGAGGCCCTGGAACTGGACCCGCTCGCGAGCCATCTTCAGCCAACGGTGGAGCGCCTCGTCCTCGGGGAAGAGCGCCATGATCGCTGCGTCGGTCCGGTAGATGTCCTCCGGGTCGCCCGAGAGGGCGACCCAGCGGAAAGGACCCTTCCCCTCGCAGAACAGCGGGCGGATGAAGGCGGGGACAAAGCCCGGGAAGGCGAACGCATCCTGCAGCCCTTCGTTGTGTGCCTGCTGCCGGATGTTGTTGCCGTAGTCAAAGACGACCGCGCCCGCCTTTTGCAGATCCAGCATCGCCTGGACATGTACCACCATACTCTTCTTGGCGCGGGCGATGTAGCCCTGCGGGTCAGCCGTGCGAAGGGCGGTGGCCTCCGCCGGCGTGAGCCCTGCGGGCACATACCCGTGCAGCGGGTCATGTGCGCTGGTCTGGTCGGTCACTGCGTCTGGTATAATGCCCCGGCGCACAAACTCGGGCAAGATCTCCGCCGCATTGCCCAGGAGGCCGATGGAGAGCGCCTCGCCCTTTGCCTGCGCCGCACGGGCCATGGTGAGGGCCTCATCGAGGGTGGTGGCCATGCGGTCGAGGTAGCGGTGCTCCAGGCGGCGCCGGATGCGGGTTTCGTCGGCCTCGACAACGATCGCCACGCCCCCGTTCATGGTGACGGCGAGGGGCTGGGCGCCGCCCATGCCGCCGAGGCCGGCGGTCAG
>JAQBPS010000387.1 GCA_028287415.1 Bacillota bacterium
CGCTTCAGTGTAAAACCAAGCTATCTGTCCAAATCGGCCGGGAGCAGGACAGTAACCAGTGAAATCCGTGGCCATATAAAGTGCCCGCGCTACAACATTGTGCGCTGAGAAGTAGCTCATGAATAAATCATTTTATAGCCACGGATTTCACGGGTTACACAGATTCGAACGTAAATATATAAAAACATGTTCACCTGGTCATCTGTGTTTGCGATTCCAAATCCGTGGAAGCCGTGAAATCCGTGGCCATATAAAGTGCCCGCGTGCTACAACGCCATAAAAATCCCCCCGACGGCCTGTGCCCATCGGGGGGTTGCTATCATCACTTACAGGGCTTCCCGGATTTGCGCAACGCCCGGGTACCCGCCCTTGCTGATCACCGTGCCATTCACGGTCGTCACCGGGAGAGACTTGAGTCCTTCCGGGGTCCTCAGCATCGCGGCAACCTCTGCGTGCTTGAGAAAAGCGGCAGGATGGGTTGTCACCTGGTACCGTTTCACAGTGACCCCCTCGGCCTCCAGCTTCAGGATCGTCTCCTGGATCGCCAGCAGCTTCGGGTCGACCGATGGCCCGCACACACCCGTCGAGCAACACATCGGCGGGTCATAGATTTCGACTACCTTGCTCAAGCGGTCCGCACCTCCTGAAGCACTCGCTCGATGTCCTCGGTAGAGAACTCGCCAGACAGCCTGGGCGTGCCCGCCACCGCCAGCACCGGCAGGCTCAGGCTCTGCTCCTGAATCGCCTGAAGCACATCGCCGTAGTCAAACGCATCGATCGAGAATGTATCCACGTACTTGACACGGTACTCCCCCGGATACTTCTCCGCCACCAGCTGCTGAATCGCCTGAGCGACGTCCACCGGAGACGGCGCACAGCAGCCGGTGCTGGGATCGCAGCAGGAATCAGCAGCAGCGGCACCAGCATAGCCGAAAACGGTCAACTCAGTCATGTGTCAAAACCCCTTCCTTGCCGAGGAGCTTCTGCCCCATCTCACGGAGGGCAGCAACACCAAGGAGTTCATGATCCAGCAGCGGCATCACCAGCACCGGAGCTGCGAACCGCGCTGGCACCCCAGCGAGGTGCCCCTGCTGCATGGAGCGACGGGCGGTCAAGTAACCTGAAGTCGCTGCCTCGGCGGGTACCACCAGGTTTGCCACGACAAAGCCTGTCGGGATGCCGAGCTCAGCCAGTTCCGCCGACGCCCTGCCCGCTTCCAGAATCGGCGTTGCCTCCGGATAGACGACGAAGCTGACCGTCGTCTTCCGGGGATCACGTAGCTTTGCGATTGCGGCCTGGTAGCGGCTCCGGGTCTCATCCGCCTGGTCGTGTGCGGCCATCTGGCGCTCCCAGTTAATTGGGAGTTCCAGGAGCCGCAGGGTGTGGCCCGTAGGCGCTGTGTCGAAAACGATCACATCCCAGCGGTCTTCGGTGCCGATCAGGTAGGTGAGGAACTCGTTGAAAGCCGCCATCTCCTCCGTACACGGCGAGTCCAGCTGCTCCTTCAAGATGCCAATCATCTCGTCCGAATAAGTGGCCCGGGCATCCGTAATCAGCCGGTCCTTATACGCCGCTAGCGCTGCCTTGGGGTCAATGCGGGCAGCCCAGAGGTTTGCGACTCCTTCGATCGGCGTTGCTTCCGTCCCCACAGGCTGCTGGAAGACAGCCGCAAGATGGGCAGCGGGATCGGTCGTAATCACGAGGGTGCGCTGTCCGGCCTCTGCCGAGCGGATGCCCAGCGCCGCAGCCACTGAGGTCTTGCCAACGCCCCCCTTGCCGGCGACAAGGACGATGCGCTGGCTATCCCCCGGGAACGGCTGGACTCGTTCCCGCACAAGTGCACGAGCCGAGTCCAGGTCGAGGTCAGCCTCCTGGACCGCAACCGGTGCGTCAGTGTCACTAAACCCGGCACCCTCGTACACAACGGAGGCCAGGCGCCGAATGCCAGACACACCCCGAATCTCTATCGGCAAGAGCGGTACCTGGCGCAGCGGGAGCCCCACGTCGGCAGAGGCTTTGCCGATGTAAGACGCCTGAAGTAGCCGACGCCGGGTGATAAACGGATCATCACCGGCTTCAGGCGGCAGAACGCCATTGATGATCAACTCGGCCGCCGGGATGCCGATATGCTCCAGCTCCTGCTTCGCCCGCTTGATCTCGCCCAGCGGCGTCGCCTCAGGCTGACCGACGAAGATGAACCTGGTCCTGGCAGGGTCGCGCATGGCGGCCATCGCTTGATCATACCGCTCCTTCGCCCCCGCCAGGAAGCTGACAGGGCCCATGCAGGTCTGGCCAGATCCTTGCTCAGCCTCTGTGATATGCCGGGACCAGTCGACCGGGAGTTCAAGCATGCGGAGCGTATGTCCGGTCGGTGCGGTGTCAAAGACGACGACATCGTACTCCGGCTTCTCCATGCAGGCAATGAACTGATCAAACGAGGCGATCTCTTCTGTGCAGGGACTGTTCAACTGTTCAGCCACCACATCCATGACGGCCTGGGGCATCAGCACCCGCAACGGTTCCAGCACACGGTCCCGGTATTCTTGGGCCGCCTGCCTGGCGTCGATCTCCAGGGCATCCAGATTGGGTACCGCAGCAATGGCCTTGATCGCAGCGCCGATCGGCTCCATAAACACGTCCGCCAGATTCGAGGCCGGGTCGGTGGTGACAATCAGGGTCCGGCGTCCGTGGTCAGCGTGGTAGATCGCCGTGGCCGCAGCCATCGAGGTCTTGCCGACACCACCCTTGCCGGAGAAAAAGAGAAACTGAGTCATTGGACATCGACTCCTTTGGTCTCCACACCATACCGGTAGACAAAGGCCGCTACGAGGGCGCCCAGGATTGGGGCGACCCAGTAAATCCAGTGATGCGCCCAGGCGCCCGCCACCAGGGCGGGGCCAAACGAACGAGCGGGGTTCATGGACGCACCGGAAATCGGGCCGCCGAACATCGCCTCCAGCCCGACAGTGCTGCCGATGGCAAGGCCCGCGAAGCCCTTCACGGCCTTTGCGTCCACTGCGGCTCCCATGATCACCGTCATCAGCAGGAACGTCAGAACGAACTCCAGGACGAATGAATGCGTGGGGGTGGTGGCCGGGAGGGTGGCGCCGAGGGTACCGACGAGGCCGAATGTGGCTCGGAGCACGCCGGAGGCTACCGCAGCTCCCAGGGCCTGCACAGCAAGATACGCGGGGACTCGCCGCCACGGAAAGTCACCGACGGCCGCGAAACCCAGCGTCACCGCAGGATTGAAATGGGCGCCTGATGTATGCCCGAATGTGTAGATCAGCGCAGTGACCACTAGCCCGAAGACAATGGCGATG
>JAQBPS010000389.1 GCA_028287415.1 Bacillota bacterium
GGCTGTACCTGGACCCGCACCCGCTGGCCCTCCGTGAGTTCCGCCTGGAGCGAGACCTCCAGGCGCATGCCACGGCCAAACGACAACACCGCCCGGTCCTGAAAGACCGACACCACGTCGGCCTCCAGCAGTCGCCCGGGCGTGAGCAACTCCGTCATCAAATCGGGCTGAGCGGTCTGGAGCACACGTACCAGCGAGGGGCCAATCCCGCCCGTCTGCACATGCATCGCCCCTTCCTTTGCCCGCCATGCTATCTGGACCGAAGCATCTCCTTCATGTTCTGCGGGCGCACGGTGAAACCCTCCTCAGTTGTTACCGGGGCGGCCCACAGGAAGGATTCCGCCGCGGCGCCGCACAATACTACAGGGACGAGGAGGTGCGGCTGTGAACCTGTTTGTGTACGGCACACTGATCGACCGGCGGGCGATATTCCGCATCACCGGCCGATCCCTCCCCCAGGCCGTACCCGCCACGCTGTACGGGTACCGCAGGTGGGAGACGGCACTCGGCTATCCGGTCGTCCTGCCTGAGGCGGGCGCGACGTGCAGCGGTTTCGTCTACTACAGCCTCGCCGACGCCGATTGGGAGCAGCTCGACGCTTATGAGAACGTCAAGGGAAATCCCCCGTCTTACTTCCGAAAACTGGTAACCGTACAGGGTGCTCACGGCAGCATCAGCGCATTCACCTATATTGGCAACCTCAACTTCTTTCGTACCCGGCTCAAATTATAACGCCCTGCACGTCACCGTGCAGGGCGTTGCTTGTTCAGTTCGCCCGGGTCATCCTGGCTACTACCCGCCGGGACAGGTAATGGTGAATGTCCACACCCTGCTGGTAGAAGTCGGCCTCCACCTCCCGCAGCAGGCGCTCGCCGCGCTCCCGCAGCAACCGGAAGAGGATGTCGGACGCGTCGAACTCGATGTCGTACGCCCGGCCATCAATCGCTGAGATCCGGGCCGCCAGGGCGAAGCTGAACGCCTCGTGCGGCTTGTTCTGCGCCAGTGCGGAGTGCGCAAGCATCAACTGGGCCCGGGACTGTGCCATCAGGTTGCCCTCCGCCGCCTCAAGCGCCGCAAACGCGGCCGCACCCGCTGCCTCAGGCTGCCCCGTAGCCAGGTAAAGCAGCGCCCGATCCAGCAGATGGTTGGTGCGAAACTCCCGGTCACCGTGGCGAGCGGCCGCGTACCGGGCACCCGCCTGAAGGTATGGGAGCGCCTCCGCGAGCTCGCCCTGCTCCAGGTGCACGTGCATGGCGGCCCGGGCGCATTCCATGGCGGAGGCGGCGTCGCCGTACCGCTCGAACCAGATGCGGGCCTCGCAGAGCCGTGCAAGGGCCTCAGCAGGATCACCGGCGCTGGCGAGGGTCTCGGCGAGCCGCTGAAGGGCGGTTCCTTCCAGGCACCGGGCGGCGGTGTAGGTGGCGAGCCCTTCCAGGAACTGCTCGAACACTGCCACCGCTTCGCTGTACTGGCGGATCTGGCTGTGGGCCGTGGCCAGATCGAGCAGGGCGGGGCCGAGGAGATCGGGCGAGCCGGCCTCGGCGGCCATCGCCACCGCTGCCCGCCCGGCGTCCACCGCCGCAAAATAATCGCTGAGTTCAAGGCTGCTCCGGCAGATCGCGGCCTGGATGCGGGTGACCGCTTCCGCACTCTGTCCACCTTGCTGGAGCAGGGCGGACGCCTCATCAAGGCAACGCCTGTATTCGCCTGACTCCAGCAGACGTGCCAGATGGTTGACCGACATCGTAACAGCCTCCTTCAGCAGCCCTGTCTCCGATGGCGGCAGGATGTGGGCTCGCCACTTGTGCGATTTCCCCGGTAGTGTACCCGGCAGAGCCCGGGGGCGCCTTTCCAAATGATGGGCACCAGCAAATCCGGCGGGGGTTCAGGATTTCATTGTCAGGGTGCGCAAAAACCCGCCGGACCCCCGACGGGTTGACGTTTCAATTCATTTCACGCCTGAGCAGCGAGGAGGGCATGTACTGGCTGAGGTCGATGCCCATCGCCTGGTACTCGGCGTCCAGCTCCTGCACCACCCTGGAACCCTGCTCACGGATCACCTCGGCCATCGCTTGCGAGGCGAGAAACTCGAATTCGTAATGGTGCGCTTGCAAGGCTTGCACACGGGCCGCCAGCGCATAACCGAGCGCCTGTTTGGCGTCGCCGACGAGTCTGCAGCAGCGGTGGAGCACCATGTGGCAATGGAAGGCCAGATCGTGGTCGCCCTTGCGTATCTCCATCGCCTTCATCGCACAGACCATGGCCCGCGGGATCCGATCCGCCCGCAGATAGTGGGCCGCCTTGTCATGCAGGTAGGTGGCACGGTAATACGTGTCATCCGGATACTTGCGAACCAGGGCGAATTCCGCCTTGAGCATCTCCTCCGCCGGGGCGAGGGAGGTTTCCGGGTCGGCCTGATGCTTCTGAAGGACCGTGTTGACAATGTCGTGCGTGCAGGTGAATACGCTCACGTCGATCGCCTGCTTTTCGAACCATTTGCGGGCCCGGTGGAGCGCATCAATCGCCTGGTCGGTCTCCAGCTTGCGCTGGTGTGTAATGCCGATATGCTTCCAGATCGCTCCTTCAAAACGGTGGGCTGTAGTGTATTTGTGAAGGTGTTCGAAGTAACTGTAAAAGTGGTGCAGTGCGTGGTCGTACTGGCGGATGCCGACAAACGCTGTCCCCAGGTTCAGGAGTGCCCGGCCGAGCACATCCCATTCGTTGGTGTCCCGGGCGAGCTTCACGGCCAGGAGGCCGGAGGGGATCGCACCGTACGTGTCGTGAAGGCCCAGCCTGCAGCGACAGATAGCGAGGTTGACCTTCGCCAGCTCAGCCAGGGTCAGGCCGCCCTTGTGGAGCTGCTGCTCCGCAAGCTGCATACAGGTCTGGAACTCACCGTCCTCCATCAGCTTCAGCAGGTAGTCTACCAACTTTGATCGCTCCCCTGTATCAGGTTGGCCGGAACTGTTACTGCAACCAAGGTTTAATTACTGGTTGTATTCTAACATGTCAGTCTACATGGGAGAAGTACTTTTCAGGTTTTAATCTTCATAGCCCCAGATTTTCTTTTTACTGTCAGCGAACCTTCCGTTCTAATCCCTAATACGTATCAATATTCATTTAGGTTCGAAGCACCGCGCAGATTATTTTTGCGCCGGTGGGTAGGAACATAAAAACACCCAGTTGGCCTTCCTGGGCCACGGGTGTTACAAGTTAACTGTTACCATTTTTGGATGGATCCGGAATGCAACATCTGCGCAAGAGGCCAAGGTCGGCCTCCTGGAGTGGCGGTCAGATCAACTCCCTCAATCGGTCTGGGACCTTGGTCAGCAGGGCGCACTCCCGGAAAATGCAGGATCACATGCCCCAGCCAATTGGGGCAGACAACCCGCTAGCGCCGTTAGAAGCAAAACCATAATGATAACCTGAAGCA
>JAQBPS010000415.1 GCA_028287415.1 Bacillota bacterium
GTCGCCACCTGCCAGACAATGCGATTACCGCCTGCATGAAATTCCTCCTCCACGGCATGACGTTCAAGACGCAGGAAGGCGACAACGTGGTGGTGACCGCCCATCTTCTACGCCACGCCTTTGCCACCCACGCTGTCCAGGTGCTCAAGATTCCCAAGGACGTGGTGCGGGAGTGGCTCCAGCAAAAGGACATTGACGTGACCGATTACTACAGCCAACCGACTGATTCGATGATTGCAGAGCACCATGACCAGCTTCTCATGCGTCATGCGGCGCACATCCATCTGGGCAAGCAGGTGCTGCGAGCGCCAGAGGAACAGGTGCGTCTATACCAAGAGGCGGCAGGCAAGACCGGCACTCTGGCCGATGTAGAGGGCGGTCACTGCGTCAGCCACGGCTTCTGTGCCGCCAAGTTCGCCTGCATTGGCTGTGCTGGCAAGGTGGTTGATCCCACCAAGCGATACCAGGTGCAGCGCAAGAAAGAATGGGGCAAGGTGCAGGTTGAGATCTGCCGGGCAGATGGGTTGATGCCGGAAGTCAACCGCCTGGAGCAGTTGATCCGAGATTGTGATGCCGAGCTGGCCGAGATGGACATGATTGAGCACTACAGGAGGGATGGGAACCGTGTCGCGTTCATCCGAACGGAAGACCTCGATGTTGCAGACTGAAGCCCATCCCTGGCTCAAGGAGAAGGTCTACGAACCAGCCCGCCAACGCACCGTGCAACTGGTACAGCGGGCCGTAGATAGCCTGGTCCAGAATGGCCGGCGGGTTTCCCTGACGACTGTGATCGCCGAGTCCACCCATATCGATCCCGACGGGTGCGGTGTGTCCAAAGGGGGCATCCTCGGTAACTCCGATGCTAAAGCGTACTACGACCGCCACAAGTCTTGGAGAGGCCCAAGCCGCCGGAAGAGCGCAGACAGCGGGGAACAGGGGATAACCCACACGCAACGGCCCATTAACCCCAACCGAGACACTGCAAGGGTGCGGAATCGCCTTACCCAAAAGACCAAGGATGAACTCGCTGACCGCGTGCTGGAACTGGAGCAAGGCTTTGCTTTGCAGGAACAGCGGTGGCTGCGCCTCAACGATGAACTGCTCCAGTGGCGGCTGCGGGCAGAAAAAGCTGAGGGACAGGTCGAGAGGATGCGCCGCGCGTTGGAGGCAAAGGATGCACAGGTGCGTGAACTCCACAAGCGCCTGGATGACATCCTGACACCAGGCTCAGGAATGACCGATGCAGCAGCGTACCATGCCCTCCAAGAGGCCATACAACGCGCGCAAACGGCCGAGGAGCAAGCGAAGGATCTGCGAAGACGGCTGTTTGCCAAGAGGGTTGTTCGTATGCGGGACAAGGCTAGACGCCTTGAAAAGACGGGTTCAGCGAAGTTCAGCAGGCCCACCAACAGGGGAGGAGCGGCATCCGTCGATTGACGGGCCGCTCCTCTTCTTGGCAACCGATAGTCCACCACCTCAGCGTACGTCTACGAAGTACTACTTCATAGCTACGTGCCTTGCAGTGCACGCCGTTGATGGTATGCAGTGAACATGCGCTAAAAGTGTGCACGAGAGGGCTTTGTCACATGCTATGGCTCAGGTCAGCAGGGGGAGCAGGGCCGTCGCCAGGCTCAGGAAGACGCCGAAGCCGATCACATCCTGGAACGCAGTCTCGAACGGGCCGGCGGTGACCGCCGGGTCGAAACCGAGCCGCTTCGACAGGACGGGGATGACGGTGCCCATGAAGCCTGCGGTCAGCATCGATGCCTGGAGGGAGACCCCCACGACGAGACCGAACCCGACGGTGCCGCTCCACACCCAGCCGATGACGGCCAGGACGACCCCGAGCACCAGCCCCATGATGAGGTCCACTCGCACCTCCCGCCACAGCGGACCGACGAGGGAAGTGGGCGAGTAGACGCCTGTTGCAAGGCCGCGCACGACAATGGTTGCCGACTGGAGGCCGACGTTGCCGGAGAGTGCGGAGATGATTGGCATAAATGAGGCCAGCAGAATGACGTGCGCCAGGGTCGCATCAAAGCGATGAATGACGGTACCGGCCAGCAACTCGAGCAGCAACGTGCCCAACAGCCAGGGCAGCCGGGCCTTGGCGACCGCCATTGGGCGCTTGTGTTCAAGCTCCATCGCATCGGAACCAACGACACGCAGCAACTCTTCCGCCCGGATCTTTTCGACCATGTCCAGAACGTCGTCGACGGTGACCATGCCCAGGAGTTCCTGGTCCGGGCCGACGACCGGGACGGCCAGCAGGTTGTACTTGGCGACCACCCGGGCAATCTCTTCTTCGTCGGTGTCAGGCGCCACGGTGACCACGTTGGTGCGCATGATGTTCCGCACCGTTTCGCCGGGCGAAGCTACGATCACATCCCGCAGGGAGAGGACGCCGACGAGCCGCCCGGCCCGATCGGTGACGTAGACATAGTAGATGCTTTCAGCATCCGGGCCGACCCGCCGCAGGTGTTCGATGGCCGCCTGGGCCGATACGTGCTCGGTAACGCGGACAATGTCGGTGGTCATGCGACCGCCGGCGGTTTCGGGGTCATACCGCAGCAGATCCCGGACGTCGTCGGCGTCCTTGGCTTCCAGCTCGCCAAGCAGCTCGCCCTGGCGCTGAGGCGTCAACTCTGCCAGCAGGTCGGCCGCGTCGTCATCGGCCATTTCTTCGATGATTGCGCCGGCCATTTCCGTGTTGAGGGTCTCCACGATGCGGGCCTGCAGATCGGTCGGCAATTCGCCCAGGACTTCGGCGGCCTGCTCAGCCCCCAGCCGCCGGAAGACGGCGACCCGTTCTTCGTCGGTCAGCGATTCCAGGGCCTCGGCAAGGTCGGCCTCATGCACATCCGCCAAAAATGTGGGCTCGCCGTTCTCGTTATGCAGCCAATTCCGCAGCCGATTGCGATAGTCCAAGCCCTTTTCGGTCATAAAGCATGCCTCCCCGGCTCTTCCCAGAGCAGCACGCGGCAGAGGCGCTTATCCACGCGGCGCGGATCAGATCCCGCCAGTCGCGGAGAGGCACCAGGTGCTCCGGAACGCAGCCTTGTCATTGTAAGTATGTGCAGCATGTGGCAATCGGGGACTGTCATCATCAGACTGCATACCGGCACCTCCTCTCCGGGGATAAAACAGGGGCAGAATTGGGGCACGCAGGTCAATTGGGGTTGCTAGCCGTTCATAGCGGGCGATTAGCTTCAGCTATCTTCACTGAGAGTCTACCTGCTCATTATAACGCTGATTCTCTCTGACGCAACCCCTCGTGATGGAAAGGAAACGCGTTTGCTGTAAACAATAGAGATTCACTGTGGAAACAAAGCTCCGTTTGCGCATAGGCATGCTGGTTGGCGCCACATAAGGAGGGATCGACATCGGGCGAAACATCGTGGATCTACTGATGATGCTCGGCGCACTGCTCGTGACCGGGGTTGTGATGACCAAGGTGGCATCCCGCATCGGTGTGCCTGCGCTGGTGTTGTTCATCCTTGTCGGCATGCTGCTGGGCAGCGACATCGGGGGCGTGATCTACTTCAGTGATCCCTGGGTGGCGCAGCTGGTCGGTACGATCGCCCTCGTAATCATCCTGTTTGATGGCGGCCTCCAGACCAAGTGGAAGCATCTTCGCCGGGTCGCCGTGCCGGCCGCCTCCATGGCAACGGTCGGGGTGGCGGTCCAGGTCGGCATTATGGGGATCCTGGCCAGGCTCGTGCTCGGGCTGCCGTGGCCGCTCGCGATCATGGTCGGGGCGATCGTGGGCTCGACGGACGCCGCCGCGGTTTTTGCCGTGATCGGCAATCAGAATGTGCCCGAGCGGCTTAAGGCCACGCTCGAAGCGGAGTCGGGTTTCAACGACCCGATGGCTGTCTTCCTGACGGTCTTGATGATTGAATGGGCGCAGCATGGCCCGCCGAATCCATGGCAGGCGATCGGGGCGCTGGTCTGGGAGATGGCGGTCGGTCTTGCGATGGGGCTGCTGGCCGGGTGGCTCGCATCGCGCTGGGTCGCGCGGCTGCGTTTTGAGGCGAGTGGCCTTTACCCGATTCTGCTCTTTGCGTTTGCGATGCTGACATTTGGTGTGACTGGCTGGCTGCACGCCAGTGGTTTCCTGGCGGTCTACGTACTGGCGGTCTATCTGGGCAGTGTGGAAATCCCGTATCGGCAAAGCGTGATGCGGTTCCATGAGGCAACGGCCTGGCTCGCACAGATGGTGATGTTCATATTGCTCGGACTGCTCGTCTTTCCCCGGCAGATGCCCGCGGTGGTGGCGCCGGGTATGCTGCTGGCTGCCGGGCTGATGCTGATTGCGCGGCCGGTGGCGGTCTTCAGCAGCACGCTCGGCATGGGCTTCTCCGTGCGGGAGCGTCTCCTCCTGGCGTGGGCGGGTCTGCGGGGAGCGGTGCCGATCGTCCTCGCTACTTACCCGATGCTGGCCGGCCTGCCGCACAGCGGGTTGATTTTTCATGTGGTTTTCTTCGTGGTGCTGACATCGACGGCGATTCAGGGCGCCATGATCTCGCCGCTCGCCGCCCGGCTGGGCCTGCTGGGGGAGCCGGCGCCGCCCCGGGGTATTGCCCTGGAATTTTTTACGATGGAGAAGCTGAATGCGGCGATGCTCGAGATCGTGCTGCTGGATGGCTCTGATGCGGTGGGGCAAACGCTCGCTGAGCTGCCCCTGCCGGAGCACGCAACGGTCAGCGCATTGGTGCGGGAGGGACAGGTGGTCGCGCCCAATGGGGATACCATGCTGGAGGCGGGTGATACGCTGTTTGTCTTGAGCGGCAAGGGTCAGATTGCGGCGGTGCGGGCATTGTTGGAAGGGCCGGAGTGATTTTTAAGGGGTGCTGCGATGGCTTCCGCGCCAGAGAGGGCCAATCAGCAACCGGAGCCGGGCAGGGGATACACCCCCCGCCCGGCTCCGTTGGTCTCC
>JAQBPS010000485.1 GCA_028287415.1 Bacillota bacterium
AGGCGTACCGGACTCCTCCGGGTATGCCTTCGGGTTGACTGCCTCCGCCGCAGGGCCCGCCTCAGGCGCCGGCGCCTTGGGAGACGCCTCAGCCTGTTCCTTGGACTCGTTCTCACCGTCCGCCGCCACCGGCGCCCCGCCGGGGTCCGCAGCCTCCGCCGGCACCGCCTCCGCAGGCTTCTCCTCTTCCCCGGGCGGCCACTGGGCCAGCTCCGCCTCAGCCTGATCCAGGTAGCGGAACACCGCATCCCCGTGGTTGCTGCCGACGCGGTGCACAGACTTCTTGAACCCCTCGTTCTGGAAGGGCTCCTTTTCGATCACGTAGTAAAACTTCGTCCCATTGGGGTGATCCATCGTCCAGATCATCAGATCTTTCTGGGTGAGATTGCCCTTTGCCACGACACGGTCTTCCTTTCAACTATGGGTTTAACAACCAGATTTATTCGGCAGTCGCACTGCCAACACCTTGTTTACAGGTATGAAACATCTGCTTGTGGAACCCTGTTGTTGAACAGGAGGCGCACACGGATGCCAGGCAACGAACTCTTCCAACTCACCGACGTATGGCTCGAACGGCCCCGTGAAGATGGTACCATGCAGCCCGTGCTGCGCGGCCTCTCCCTCGCCATCCCCGGCGACGGGATCACCTGCCTGATCGGCCCCAGCGGTTCAGGCAAGAGCACGATCCTGCGCCTGTTGAACCGGCTGGACGATCCGACCCGCGGGCAGATCGCCTTCCGCGGTCAGGAGCTGCGCAGCCTGGACCCCATGAGAGTCCGGCGCCAGGTCGCCATGGTGCTTCAGACCCCGGTGATGCTGCCGGGCACGGTCCGCGACAACCTGGAGGCCGGCCTGCGCATTCACGGGCAGAGCCTGTCCGACCCCGGCGCCTGGCTGGAGCGGGTCGAACTGAGTCCCGACATGCTCAATAAAAAAGCCCGGGACCTCTCGGGCGGCGAAAAGCAGCGGGTCGCCCTGGCCCGGTCACTTGCCACCCAGCCCGAAGTGCTGCTGCTCGACGAGGTGACCGCTTCCCTGGACGCCGCATCCGGTGCGGCCGTGGAGCAGCTGGTGCTGAACCTCAAGCTGCCCGCCATCTGGGTCTCCCACAACATGGAGCAGGTACGGCGCGTCGCAGCCCATGTCTTCCGGCTTGAGGCAGGCCGGATCCAAGAGGAGGTGCGCGCATGACGCCCATGTCGCTGATCTTCACCGTTGCGTTCGTGGTCGTGGTCGCGTTCATTTCGATGTGGCAAAAGCTGGATCTGGAGCGTGACCTGCTGATCGGCTCCGTGCGGGCAGCCGTCCAGCTGATCGTTGTCGGCTATGTACTGTTCTGGGTGTTCAAGGTTGAGTCGTGGCTGGCCATGATCGCCATGGTGGCGGTCATGGTGATTGTCGCCACGCAGAATGCGGCGAAGCGCGGGCGGGGCCTGCCGTCGATTCACTGGCACGTGTTGGTGGCCATTGTGGCTTCTGAGGTCGCGACGATGGGCCTGATGCTGGCGCTGCGGATCATCCCGCCGACGCCCCGGTATGTGATCTCGATCAGCGGCATGGTGATCGGCAGTGCGATGGTCGTTGCGGGCCTGTTGCTGAACCGACTCCAGTCGGAGATGGCGTCCCGCCGCGGCGAGGTCGAGGTCTGGCTCGCGCTGGGCGCCTCACCGCGGCAAGCGGCCGGCGATGTGCTGAAGAGTGCGGTGAAGGCGTCCATGATCCCCAGTGTCGACGCGCTGAAAACGGTTGGGCTGGTGCAGCTGCCGGGCATGATGACTGGCCAGATTCTGGCCGGCGCCAGCCCGATCCAGGCGGTGCATTACCAGATCCTGATCATGTATTCGCTCGCGGCTTCGGCAGCGGTGTGCAGCATCACCCTGGGGCGGCTCAGCCTCCCCCTCTTCTTCAACCGGGATGCGCAATTGGTGCGGTGACGCAGAAAAACGCCCTCCCTCTACGGGGGAAGGCGCCTCATCCGCCCGGTGCCCAACCCTGAGCTGGAAGGCCCGCCGCGTCGCATCAGATTCGCGGTCTGCGCAGGTCGTCCAGATCGATCGCTGCGAATACCTTATCCACGTGTGCCGGCGGTGCGTCGGGCCCCGTCACGGCGCCCTCCACCGGCACCTGCCTGGCACCGGGGATGTTCATTGTGGACTCCAGGTGCCGCGGCGAGCCGCTCGGCCGGTCATCGCCGACCGGCGCCGGGCGGTCTGCGCCCCGGACGTTTACCCCGTAGAATGCGCCCGGTTCCTTCTGCTCAGTCATGCCGACCACCTCCGGCAATAGCGTTCCCCACGGTTCGCGGCCTGATGCCGCCATGGAATGGAGGCCTCCCCCCGTGCGCAAAGCACTGGCGCTCACCGTGCTCGCAGGGCTGCTCGTGGCCGGCTGCGCCGGCCTGCCGCAAATCGCGCCGTCCGCCAGCCCCAAGTCGGCGTCGCTGGCTGTGCCGCCCGGTTTCACCGTGCAGCTCTTCGCAACGGGGCTGAGGGCCCCCCGCCACATG
>JAQBPS010000510.1 GCA_028287415.1 Bacillota bacterium
TGCAGCCCCGGAACGCGGCCAGCATCCCGGTCACGGCGGCGAGTCCGAAGCGGGCCGGCACCACCAGCAGGGCGAACAGCAGGGCATAGCGCGTGCCGTAGATCAGCCTGCTGAACACATCCCGGCCCAGGTCATCCGTCCCCAGACGATGCACCTGGTCCGGCAGGAAGGGCGGCACGTGCAGCAGGCCCGCGCGATCCGTGAAGATGGGGCTCCGGTAGAGCGGGTCAAACGCGGCAATCCGGGGAGCGAGGACCGCCACCGCCGCCAGCGCGGCTACCCCTACCACGCCCGCCAGCAGCACCGGGTCCTTCAGCGCGCGTCCCCAGCGCCGGACTGCGCCAGGCAGATTCACAATGCCCTCCCGAATCCCGAACGCTGCGCCGACGGCAAACTCGCGCAACGCGCCCCACAGCCGCCCCGGCCGCAGGGCCTCCACACGGTCTCGCCAGGTGACCCGCTCGCCGTCACCGTGCTGTGTCGCAGCCACAAGCTCCCCGGACAGACGGGGATCGAGCAGCCGCTGCCCGCCGTCCGCCAGGGCGAGTACGAAGGTGAACACCACCAGCAACGGCACCAGGTAGACGCTCGCCTCATACCCGTCGCCCGGTTGCGAGACAGCGATCAGCATGGCGCGCCCCGCGCCGTGCACCTCGGCAAAGTACTCGATGATCGCGGATCCCGACACCAGCAGGCTGGCCACAACCGGCAGGGCTGTGGACACGTGGATCAGCACATTCTTGCCGATATGGACAAACAGCACCCGCCCCGGATGCACTCCCCGGGCGACTGCCGCCCGGATGAACTCCTGCACGGAGACCTCATCAATGGCGGCAGCGGTCAGGCGCGCTATGTACGGCACCACCAGCAGCGCCAGTGCGATGCTGGGGGCCACGTACTTCTGCCATGTCATGGAACCCTGCGTGGGCCCCACCCCGCCCCGGGCGATGGTGATCAGCACCACGGCCAGGTCGAGCAGACACGCCAGTACCAGGTCGGGCACCGAATGCAAGGTGGTCGTGATGCTCCATAGCGGTGCGCGCAGCCAGGCCGGTGCGAAGACGCTGAGCAGCAGTCCCAGCAGCAGGCCCACGATGAGGCTGATGACGAATGCCGTGCCAACCAGCTTCAGCGTGACAGGCACGGTGGCGAGCAGGTCGGATGGCAGGGACTGCAGCGGCGACAGACCATAAGCTGTGGCAGGTCGTGGCGGCACCAGCTGGCCTCTCATCACATGCGCCAGGTGGCCGGTGAGCACATGCCACCACTGGGCCGGGTCCCAGTAGAAGCGCGGCGCACCGCTGGCCGTGGGCGCCCAGTTCAGCCCTGACCCCAGCATCAGCACGCCGGCGCTGACGAGCACAAGGGTGATCAGGAAGAGCAGCTTGCGAATCAGCCAGCGAAGTCCCTGCCAGAACGATTGCAATATGGTGTTCATCCCTTCGTGATCGGCACAGCGGCGACCCGAAGGGCGCCCATATCGGTATATGACGCACGGAATGCCGAAACAGTTCACGCATTTAGTGAGATATCGCAACACTCGCAATGAAGCAAGTGCGGGCCGGCGACTTACTTGAATCGCCAACCGGTCTGGCTGGCCCACTGGCGCCGGAGCCCTTCGCTTGCGCGCAAAACGCCCCACACGCGAAAAATCGCTGTGTGCGGGGCGTTTTCTGGTTACCCTTATGTTACTTGTGCCGGAATGTGATCCGCCCGCGGGTCAGGTCATACGGGCTCAGTTCGACCGTCACCCGGTCGCCCGGAATAACCCGGATCCAGTGCTGGCGCAGCTTGCCGGCAACGTGGGCCAATACTTCGGCCCCGTGCGGCAGCTTCACCAGGAAAAAGCCGTTGGAGCGGGGTTCCATGACCTCCCCCTCAACCTCAATCATGTCTGCATGTGCCACTTGTACCACTCCCTTCCGTGCTGGAATTGGTGGTGCCAACCCTGCACAAAGCCCGGTGCATGCACCGGGCGATTGTTCGTCCGCTAATGATGGCAAGCGCAGCCACCGTCACGTCAGCGTTCATGCTACACCTATTATGCACCCGCCCGCCTCACTTTGGCAATCGCTTTTGCCGATCGACCAGCGTTGCACACACATGGCAGCGCCGACGTGACACCGGATACTAGCAGTATGTGTGGCGGCGGCTAACTGAATGCGAAAGGTGATGAACGGGACTGCAAATGGCGTTCAAATGAACCGCAATCGCGGACCGCTCCCGCTTGTGGTCCGGCCAACTATCAGGTAAAATAGAGTCAGGATTTGCAGAGTGTGGCTCGTCAAAGGGCCCTGGTGCGCATGCACCAGGTCTTTCTGTATTTTTATTGATCATGCCCGGTAACCATGAAAGGGAGGGGCAAAACCTTATGAGCACAGGTACCACGCTGGCGTTCCAATTGCCCGAGGGCTGGACATTGCGAAAGGTGGCTACCGCCATGGCGCGGGAGTGGCTGCCGCCCTTCCGGGCCGAACCAGCTGCCAAGGCGGCGCGGTGGGTGGTTCAATCCGTGATGGAGGCTCCGGATCAAGGCTCAGCACCGCTGTGGGAGCCCGGCATTTCCACCAGCGACTACGAGGAGCGCCTCGACAGCGCTGACCTGAACTGGGCGATCCGTGCGAGCGCCGGACGGGGCAAGTCGACCATCCTTGCGCGCTTCGTGCTGGACAAGGAAAACCCCGAGCGGTTCCAGATGGTCCTGGTCCAGCCGGCATTCCCGGAAGCACTCTTCGACACCGAGAAGCTGGACCAGCTACCCACGGTGAATGGCACCCCGGGGACCGCGGAAGTGTTCTCCGCCCTGCTGACCAGCAACGGCTTCGAGCTTGCAGCCAACTAACATCAGCACAGTCTGACCGGTCCTGTGCCAGCAGGGTCGGTAATGCAAAGGGAGCCCCCCGCTTTGGGTGGCTCCCTTTGCGCGTCCGGCGCGTCAAAGGGAGTGGGCGAGCGCCCACTCCCTTTGCTTCTGCGACTACTCGGCAACCGGTGCGGATGCACCAGCGGCCTCCCGCTGCGGCACCGGCGGCAGGACCCCGCTTGCCGCCACGTTCAGATGCTGAAGCCGGTTCGCCATGTACGACACGCTGGCGCGCACCTGGTGGTACTGAAAGAACTCCTCCACGTCCGCGATCCCTTCCGGGGGAATTGCGGTCGTCCGGAAGCGGGCCTCCAGCTTCTGCAGCTGCGCCACCAGCCGTGCCGGCGCCGGACTCTGGAACAGGGCGGCGTAGATGGTCCGCCGGATGTCCACGAGCTCCCGGAGCGCCTCCTGGAGCTCCGGCACCACGTCATGGTACTCGCAGGCCGCCTGACTGGCAGTCAGTGCCGACCGGTGAACCACCTGAACCCGCTCAAGCATCGAGCTGAGTACTTTGGCAGCCCGGTCGAACACCGCCTTCTGATCGTCAGAGGCGGATTCCGCAGCGAGCACCTCCACACGGCGAGTCTCCTCGAGCGCCTTCTCGACCACTGCAACCTCAGCAAGCACCTCGGCCTTGCTCAGTTCAGCCGGGCTGGCCAGCATGTCCGCGACCCGCAGCATGAACGGGTCCAAGCTGGCACCGGCCCGCCGGAGTGCATCCAGTGCTCGCTGCCAGTGGTTCGGCGGCAGAATGAATGCATTCACACCGACGCCGATCAGGCATCCCAGCATTACGGAGAGCCAGCGGAACAGCACGTACGTCTGCAACTTCTCCGGATGAGGCCCCATGACGAACAGGGTGGCTGTGATCAGCGAGCTGTTGAACTCGCTCCAGCCAAGCCGCTTGGACAGCGCCAGCGCAACCACGAGCCCCGCGGCGATCACCAGCGGGTTCGTGCCAAGCACTGAGATCATCAGACCGCCAACCAGCCCGGCGAGCAAATTCACGCCGACCTGTGCGCCGACCGACCGCAGGGACCGCCGTGCCGTGGGTGCAACAGCGACCGCGGCAGCGAGCGATGCGTAGATCTCGTACATATGCAACTGTCGGGCAAGCAGGACTGCAATCGCCACCGCAACACCTGTTTTCCAAAGCCGGAGCCCAATCTTAGGCATCTGCTCTCACCTGCGCCCATTGTTTGATACGTATAGCGTACCCCAGCAATTGGGGCTGGGCGACCGGCCTAATGGCCCCTGTTGCGGGGCCGAACGGCCTTAGCGCCTCGTCCGCGCAGCGGAGGACGAAAGGCGGAGGGCGGAGTGTTACAGCACAGGTGGCCGCGGATTCAGAGTCACCAGGTTCAGGCTGAGGTTCTCCAGGCGGAGCAGTGGTGTCGTCTGCGCGGTCAGGGTGGACATCACCGTCATATCAAGCTGCAGCGCCCCACCGACACCGCTGGGCCGTGTCGCAGCAAACCACTGCCAGATGGCGGCAGCCAGGTTGCAGACAAACGGAGCGCTCGGGTCATAGCCGTCGGGACAGCCACCTGCCGGCACAGTGAAATCCTTAGTGACATCAATCCCGGTGTGGGGCAGCATGAGCACCGGCAGGCTGATCGCCGGGAGATTCGGCGACAGCTGATAGCTGTAGCGGCACTCCAACTGGATCTGCTGCTGCTGCGGGACGTCGCCCTGGAAGAGGTTCAGAAACAGGTTGCTCAGTTGCCCGGCCAGCGTGCGCGTGACCGGGGAGCCGGAGCCAACAGCCGCCACGTCGATGGCGTCTGCGACGTCCACCTTCGGCAGCAGCGGGCCCGTGAACTTGACCTCCGGCGTCTGGTAGATGAACGGGTCAGCCGACCTGCGGCCTTTAATCAGCTCCTCGTTCCGGGTCAGGTAACCGGAGGCCCAGGCGTCTTGCATGACGAGCACATTGAGGCACGGGAGCACCACCTTGCGGGCCGGCAGGGCCAGCCCCTTGTTCGCCAGCAGCGGGCCCTCACCATCGGCGAAGGTGTATTGGAACTGGCCGCCTGATGCGGTCACGCTCGTCGTGTAGCCCTCAATCGCGATGTCGGGGGCGCCGACACCCTGCGGCCGAGCCGATGTTTCCACGAGGGTCACCTGGAGCGCCCCCTGCTCATCCGCTGCCTCCGATACGTGGAACGTATACTGCGCCAGCGCTCTGTAGCCCAGCCGGGACCGCAGCATGCCGCGGTCCGCATGCCAGGACTGCCAACTCTGTGCGACGCGCCCGATGATGCCGATGGCGGAACGGAGCGCCACATCAGCCTTGGCCGCCGCATCCGGGGTGACCGCTGCGCCATCCAGCGGCCTTACGTAGGTATCCACATCCGCCTGGACGGCAGGGAAGACCGTCACGAACTCGGCCAGATCGGAGAAGAGGTCCCGCGTCACTACCGCATTGGCCATCAGCGCCGGTTTGATGTTGAACAGGACGGTGAAGTACGTCCGGTCCTGGGTGTAGTGGTAGGACTCGCTGTACGTGTAGGCAAAGTTCCACAGCCTGGCCTGCGCCAGCGGGTCGCTCACCTGACACTGTGCGGCCTGCGGCTGCTCCTGGGCCTGCGCCACGAGCGAGGGCGGCGTGGGATAGGCTCGCAGCACCAGCGGTACGTCAAATGTACCCAGGTCACCGTACAGGGGCCAGTGCGCAGGCTGGCTGGGGTCGGGCGGCACCACGAAGGCGAGCCAGGATGACGCCTGATACTCCATGATGCCGGGCAGCTCGCCGATCTGGTGCTCGACATGGGTGGGCTGATAGGCCACGGCCAACTTCACGTAGGGCTGCACAGCGGCGCTGGCGGGGTCCTGCTTGTTACCGCGGCTGGTGAGCAGGCAGTTGATCAGGGCCGGATTGTCGGCGGTGGCGGGCGCCAGTGTCAGCTTCGGTGCAGTCAGCGCCACGGTGTCGGGCATTTGCGTGCCCGGCCGCGGCACGAGCGTGCCGAAGAGCCTGCCCGGCGTCTGCGCCGGGCCGGTGTCCACACTGGCAGCGACGCTCGCCTTGAACTGGATCACCGCATCGGTGGCGTAGGCGCTCGAAAGCCGGACGAGCAGTTGCTGGCGGAACGCCTCCTGGGCGGCCGCGATCTGGTCGTCCGGCGGATTGTCCGCGGCGAACACGTGCATGACCAGACGCCGGATCGCATTCGCCAGCTCTGTCTTGCGGTCGAGCAGCTGCCGTACGTAGTTCGTGCCGGAAGGCGAGCGCTTGGTGAGAATCCCGGCCGGGGAGACATACTCCGGCGAGAGGAGCCGGTCGACGGCGGCCACGAACTGGCGGCCCCAGACATCCAAGTCAATGCCGCCAAAGTCCAGCGTACGGTCCGGCGCCGCCGTAAAGTCGATCGGCTTGCCGCTCTCGGGCTTATAGTCCCAGACGGGCACATCATTCCGATTCCCGAGCACGTTGTCGAGGGGGGCCGGCGCGTAGATCATGGGCTCACCGGGGTTCAGCATGGCATAGGCGATTGGCTGGCCGGCGGTGAGGCCCAACCGGACGATCCAGCAGGGGCTGTCGACGCCGGGCTGGCTAACCGCCCCGCGATCCGCCCCCGTGGCCAGCTTGGGCTGAGACTGGCCGGGCTGGCCCAGAGCCGATTCCAGTTGCATGGCAAACAGCGTGAGCGACAGCGGGGCACCGTCCGCAGCCTGGCCGCGGAGCGGGGGTACGGTGGTGACGGATCGCCACACCGGGGGCGATGTGCGGAACTCCGCATGCACGTAAGCCGCGGGCCGCTCAAGGATCAGCGAGGTGGCAAGGCGGAACACCTGGCTCTGGTTCAGCT